>CANQAD010000011.1 GCA_947588735.1 uncultured Akkermansia sp. | reverse complement strand
TTCTGAGGAAACAAATCAACCTTCCTTTTTTTGTCTTCTCTTACCCTCTCTCTTAATTTTCTTGGGACGGATGTGCAACTTTTTACTTTTTTGGAGAAAAGACTTGCATCAGCGTGCAAAAAGGGGTAATATGCGCGCCGCATCCCGATGGTGGAGGCAGAATAATCCGGCGTAGCTCAGCGGAAGAGCGGGTGACTGTTAATCACTAGGTCGTTGGTTCGAACCCAACCGCCGGAGTGCAGCCGAGGGAATGAGCATAGGCGGTGGCTGTTCCTTTTTTGGAAGCGAGGAGGGGTCAGGACTCAAAGCGATACTGAATGAGTACGCAGAAGTGGTCGCCAGCGCCCGGGCAACGGAGCAGATGAGCATCCACCGGACTATCGGGGTCGGCGCATGGAAGAAGAAACTCGTGTTGAGAGAGCAGCTGCACCACATCGCCAGCGTTGCGTCGTGCAAGCTGCAGGAGATCAGTGAAGTTGACATCCGCCGTGATGTCACAGTGCCCGGCCATGAGCGGAAGTTCGTTTGGGGCGAGCAAAGTGTGGGCTTTGTAACCACGCAGTGTGCCACGCGGTCGGCGGTGATACAGAGTGTTGATCAGTCCCCCATAGTCGATGGTCACAAAGGTTCCACACTTCCAAAGAGGTTGCCAGGCAGTGTACCAGTGGTGGTAGGATTCGTGCACCTCGATTATTTGTCCCTCATTCGCGGGCAGAGAAAAGGCAGATGAATCGGGGAGCTTTGGGCACGGGCGTGCAGATTCCACAATGGCGCCGTTTTGAAGCAGCTCCCAGCCGAGTTCATGCCACGATTCAGAGCTGCGGATGAAACGGCGGGCAGGAAAGGCGTCCGGAAGCTCGTTACAAAAGAGAAAGGCCCGCCCGCCCGCATGCTTAAGCGCCTCTTCCACATTTGGGAACACGCGTACGAAGTTGCCGCCGGCAAGCGACTGCAGTGAGCGCAGTGCAGGCGACTTCTCGACCATGTAGTAACGCGTGCGCATGCGCTGCCAAAAGCCCAATTCGCGGTAGATAGCCAGGGCGAGCGAGGCATTGCCACCCCCGATTTCAATGATGGGTAGTGTGCGTCCATGGGAGCGGCAGGATTCTTGCCATTGCTGAAGCAGCCGTCGCGCAGGCAGGTCGCTCATGGTGGCGGCGGTCGAAAAATCGCCCCGCGGACCAATGTCGGTGACGTGTCGGCTGTAGTAGCCTTCGTTTTCGTCATAGAGAGCCAGCTCCATGAAAAATTCATTGGAAATCCAACCTCCATGCGCTGCGATGTGAGCTGCCAACCTCATATAGAGTCAGAGGTCGTTTTTAGCATGAGAGCTCCAGCATGCGCTGCAGAGGCACTAAGGCACGCGCGCGCAGATCTTCCGGCAAGGAGATCACTGGGCTCATATCGCGCAGGCAGTTGCGGAGTTTTTCAAGCGTATTGAGCTTCATGAACTCGCATTCGGCACAGCCGCATGTACCTGTGCTGATTGAGATGAAGTCTTTCCCCGGTACAAGCTTACGCAGGCGGTGCAGGATACCGTTTTCTGTGACGATGATAAAGCATTTTGCGCTGCTCTGTCGGCAGTAGTTGATCATCTTCTCAGTGGAGCAAATATGGTCGGCGAGCAGTCGTACTACTTCCCTGCATTCCGGATGACAGACCACTTGGGCGTCCGGAAATTGCTGTTTAGCCTGTAAGATTTGATCGCGCGTAAAAAGGCGGTGCACATGGCAGGATCCGCGCCACAGAGTCATCTTACGCCCGGTTTTTTCTGCAACCCAGGCTCCCAAATTCTCATCTGGCACAAAAAGAATAGGGCGATCGACGGGAGCAGTTTCTACAATTTGCTGTGCATTGCTACTCGTCACGATGACATCCGCCAAAGCTTTTACCCCAATCGAACAGTTAATATAGGCAATCACATAGTAATTTTTCTCCTTATTAGCCTGCAGAAAGTCGGTCAATTCACCTGTCGGGCAACTTGACTCAAGAGAGCAACTTGCCTCTTTATCTGGCAAGAGCACCGTGCGTGATGGGTTGAGGATGCAGGCAGTTTCTGCCATAAAGTGCACGCCACAGAAGGCGATCACATCGCACGACGTTTGTTGGGCATAGCGGGCGAGTGCGAGCGAATCACCCACAAAGTCTGCTACGTCCTGAATTTCCGGGCGCTGGTAGCTGTGAGCCAGTATGACGGCATTTCTATGCTTTTTGAGCTGCCGAATCTCAGCTATCAAACCGGAAGCTTGCATGGCGCAAGAGTATCACTCCGAGGGGCAGGAGTCAACGCAATTCTTACAACGGCAAATCGCCGACCGGCGCCTGCCACACATCGTCACTGCCGCGTTGCACGGCAGGTTCCGGGAGCTCATCGTCCACTCGCGTACTGGTCTTATTGGCGTTCGTATCTACAACAGGTCCGTTGCTGGGCGGTGAATAATCCTGATTGGAGTAGGCCGCTTCCTCCAAATTAATCTTACGCAGCTTGGGGTTGGTGGGGGTAGAGGCAGCGGACGCCGAGCCGTCGGCAGTAAAATCAGAAGTGTCCACCAAGTCGATTTCTCCGAGTGCGTAGAGCACAATGGCAGGTAAATTATCCTTGACCAGTTCTTTGACAGGGAAGGAAGCAGCGCCATCCGGCGTCCGCACGCTGATGCGTTTGTTCTCAAGACGAGCAATTGTAGCATTGGTGTACAAACGGCCTCGCTTTGTGCTCACATTGCCCACGGGAAGGCCGGGTAACAGACCACGCGCCACATTGCGACTCTCTCTGTCAGCCTGGCGAATTTCGTGTTGCAAGGCAAGGACTCGGCTCTGCTGTTCAGTGATGGAGGAGCGCAGATGGGCGATCTTCTCGGAGAAGTTACTCAGTTTCGTTTCGAGGTGAGCAAGCATGCGACGCATATGGAGCTGTTCATCGGCATGGTTGGCCGCATCTTGAAGGGCTTCCCGCTGGGAGCAAAGTTCCATGCACTGTGCCTGTGCAAGCTCCATTACCGTGGGCACCCGGTATTTATCCCACTGCGTCTTCATGTAGTAACCACCACTGCCCAGCACACCAGCCACTAACGCTACCAGAAGCGCGTCCAGAACAATCCCTTGCCATTTTTTAAGCTGCCCGCGGTTCCTGCGTTCTGGTGTGCGTTCAGAGACCGTCTCCGCAGCCTCCTTTTTCTCCGGCGCGGGTATTTGTTCCTCAGCAGGTTCTCGGTTGGTTTCCGATGTTTCATTGTCATCTGCCAAGGACGTTGCGATACCACTCAGAGAGATGGG
This sequence comes from uncultured Akkermansia sp., assembly GCA_947588735.1. Classification (GTDB taxonomy): domain Bacteria; phylum Verrucomicrobiota; class Verrucomicrobiia; order Verrucomicrobiales; family Akkermansiaceae; genus Akkermansia. The sequence goes on along the minus strand of CANQAD010000011.1, from coordinate 40,747 downwards.
TGGCAGCTCGGCCGTGCGTTCCTTCTGGTTGACGGAAAGGCTCATGGTTCACTACGAACAGATGATACGACACGATTTTGCAGCTCTCGGAAGGTTTCGCGGAAGGAATCTAAACGACCTTCCAATTCGATCCGACGCATTTGAACCTCTGTTTCCTGAGTTTTAAGAGCCTTGAGCGTTTCATAGGCCTGAGTCACTTCCCTGTTGCGTTGTTCAATCTGCTCCTGAAGTTGCGGATCATCCTCTCCGGCGCGTCGAATCAGATTTTTCATCGCGGCAATCTCTTGGCGCAAAGCAGCGTTACGTCGCTGAAGCTCGGTAAGCTTTTCGATGTTTGGCCCTTGCGGTTTGCAACCAACACCAACCAGCAGCAGTGTTGCCACACAGCCCCACACTATGCCCTGCCTTTTCACGCGCATATTTTCCCTTATTTGCCGACGTACGTCAAGCTCGTAATGCGTCAATTTGGGCGAGCAGAAAGCCGAGGTGTCGGGAAGAAAGAACCAATGGTAAAGGTAACGAGGGTCCCGATCGTGACACGCCAGGGGAAAGCAATGGTCGGAATGAAGTGAAAATGGCCAAGGAGCTCGAGAGAGATGACGGTGATAATGCCGACGCACATGGCGAGTACATTCCCGGTGTCGCACCCGCGGCGGCGCGTAAGCATGCCCAGAAGAAAAATGCCGAGCAGCGAGCCGTAGGTGTAGCCGAAGATACCCAGGGCAATGGGAAGAATGCGTATAGTGGGATCCATAACGCTGTACCACGCTGTAACAGAACCCACAATGATAAGCAGTGCAGCAAAACCAACGGTGAAAAGCCGGGCAGCTCGCAGGGTTTGCCGTTCGGTGGCGTGGGGGCGAAAAATTCCGCGGTACCAATCACGCGTGGCCGCAGTGGCAAGTGCATTCAGAGCAGTGGAGAGCGAGCCCATAGCGGTCGCCAGAAGAGCCGCAACAAGTAAACCGCGCAGACCTGCTGGCAGGCAATGGATGATGAAGTAAGGGAATATTTCGATGGCTTTTTGTGGTGGTTCGATGCCTTGCTTCTGGAAGAATACAAAAACGAGCATACCGCAAAATAAAAGTATCAGCACGATAGGCATATCCAATACTCCGGAGATGATAACAGCGCGTGAACCTGTGCTGCTATTACGTGCAGCGAGCATGCGTTGCACCATGTCCTGGTCGGTGCCCATGGTGGCCATGGTGATGAAGGTGGCGCCGAGCAGAGCAGACCAAAGCGTGTATTCGCTGCCCAAGATGTATTTGATATCCTCCATGCATCCATTTCCGGTGATGCCGAAATCAAAAACGAGCCAAGGTTGCAGGCGCTCGCGATGGCATGGGTTGGCAGAGATGTCGGATATCGTGGCGGTCACTGTTCGCCAACTGTCTGCCAGCGAGCCATCACCTGTGATGCTGAGAATGAGAAAGAGAATGGTAGCGGCGACCGACACGGCAAGGATACAGGCTTGCAAAACATCCGTCCATACAACAGCTTTGAGTCCGCCCAGCGTGGTGTATATGGCGGTGATGACCGTAATCAAAGTGAGCACAATGATGTAGATGACCACCGTTTGCCCAGCAGTGGGGTTTTGTGTACCGGTAAGGAAAGTGTAGGCAATGACAAGCAAAATACCTGCAAAGAAGAGACGCGTGCCGCTGGCAAGCAGGCGCGAGAGAAGAAATACGAAGCTCGCCCCGCGCCGGGTGGCAGTTCCAAATCGCTGTTCCAGATATTCATAGATAGATACCACCCGATACTGGTAGAAAGGCTTAAGAAAAAGCCTGCCTACAATAATGCGCCCCAGTAGTGTGCCAATGCCCAGTTGTACATAGGTGAAGTTGCGGAGCACAAAACCCTCCCCGGGGGTGCCGAGGAAAGAAGCTGCGCTAATTTCTGCTGCGATAATGGAAGCGAGGATGGCCCACCAAGGGAAGGAACGGTTGCCTAGCGCATAGCTCTCAAGGCTGTCCTGCCCGCGTCCGGCACATAGTCCGATTGCGAAAATCGCGCAAAAGTAGGCCAAGATAACGAGCAGATCCGTAGTCATGCAACCAAACCCTTTTTGCGGCGATGAAGAAAGAGCGAATGGTTCAGCCCTGTCTGCGTTCCAAGGCGGCAGCCACAAGCCCTTGGAAAAGCGGATGCGGTGTGGTAGGACGACTTTGGAACTCCGGATGGAATTGACAGGCGATAAAGAAAGGATGCCCAGGCAGTTCTACCACCTCCACAAGTCCATGCTCGTCATTCACGGCAGATATGACAAGTCCCGCTTTCTCACAGGCCTCGCGGTATTCGGCATTGAACTCATAACGGTGACGGTGGCGTTCAGAGACGATCTCTCGCCCCCCGTAGAGTTTGCTGCAGAGAGTGCCGGGAAGTACGTGCGCGGGGTAAGCGCCCAAACGCATTGTTGCCCCCATGTTTTCAATATGTTTCTGTTCCTCCTGAAGGCAGATGACAGGGCAGGTAGTATTCTTTTCAAACTCGGTGGAATTGGCATCCGCTAGCCCCAATGTGTTGCGGGCAAACTCAATAACGGCCACCTGCATGCCCAGACAAATGCCCAGGAATGGTATCTGCTTTTCGCGGGCGTAGTGCACCGCCATAATTTTCCCTTCAATGCCGCGACCTCCGAAGCCTCCCGGTACCAGAATGCCGTCCACATCCCCGATCATCTCTTCGCAGGTGCTTTGCTCCAGCGCCTCAGCATCCACGCGCACAATTTCTACTCGACAGTCATTGGCGGCGCCGGCGTGGGTGAAGCTTTCGTAGATGGATTTGTAGGCGTCCTGGAGGGAGATATATTTGCCCACCACGGCAATGCGCACGCTGTGTGAGGGGTGAATGACGCGTCCCACAAAATTCTGCCATTCATCCATTTTGGGCTTTGGTACGGTGATGCCCAGCACCTCGGTAACGATGCGATCCACGCGGTCACGTCCCAAATCCAGAGGACACTCGTAGATGGAATGACGCACATCAGCAAAGGCCACCACATGATCTGGAGCCACATTGCAGAACATGCCTATCTTCTTCTTTTCCTCATCTGTCAGGTTGTCCATCTCCGTCCGGCATACAATGATGTCGGGCATAATACCGATTTCTCGCAGTTTGGCCACGCTTTGCTGAGTGGGCTTGGTTTTCGTTTCTCCAGCCGCTTTGATGTAGGGCAGCAGGGTCACATGGATAAAACAGCAATTCTGTCGTCCAACCTCCAGCGCAAATTGGCGCAGAGCTTCAAGGAAAAGGTACCCCTCAATATCTCCCACTGTACCGCCGATCTCCGTGATGATGACATCGCATTCTTTGTTCTTCTCAGTCAGGTCGTACAGGCGCTGCTTAATCTCATCGGTGACGTGAGGAATGTATTGAACCGTCTTCCCCAAGTAGTCTCCCCGGCGCTCTTTTTCCAGCACGTGCTCAAACACTTTTCCGCTGGTCAGGTTGTTGAGACGCGAGAGCTGACAATGTACAAAACGCTCGTAGTGGCCAAGATCCAAGTCAGTCTCTGCCCCGTCATTAAGGACGTACACCTCCCCGTGTTGGTAAGGATTCATGGTGCCGGGATCAATATTCAAATACGGGTCAAATTTCTGCATGGTGACTTCCAGCCCGCAATGCTCCAGCAGAGTACCTATGGACGCTGCCGCCAATCCTTTGCCCAGGGATGATACCACCCCTCCCGTCACGAAGATGTATTTCATAGGCGCCGTGTTTTTCCTCGTCTCATCCTATCATACAACGCTCGGTTGTGTCGAGCTTTGCTCTATGTGCATCGTCCCTTTCTTGGCGGCTTTTAGGAGATTTATGAATTTTATTTTTCTTATTATCAATCATTAAAGAGATAAGTTGACACTATTCGAAATATGGGTTATACTTTATAAACTTACTTTATAAAGTGAGACAAGCGACGAGACAAATAAGGGAAGCGATACGGCAGGTTTGGCAGGCGACGTGCCCGGAGTTAGTCCAGGCGACGGGGAGAAGCTTAGTGACGGTGCATCGGGAGATCAGGGAAATGGAGGAGAGAGGCGAGGTGAGAGAAGTGGGGAGAGAGGTGAGGGGAGGCCGACCATCGCCGGTGTATGAATATGTGCGGGATTATGCGGCACGCGCGTATGTGAGGATGCAGCGGAGGCAAGGGCACACGGAGGTACAGATGGAGCGTTGGGATATGGCTGGTGACGTACGAGCCTGCAGGACATGGAATTACGCGTCAGTGGAGGAGGAAAGTCTGGATGGTCGGCTGGATGAACTGGTTGACGGGCGGCGTTTGTTGAGCATAGGGGTGTACTGTGCGCCGAGTGAGCGGCGGGAAGGTTTACGTCGGCATTTATGGGGACGATATGGCTGCGCGGTAGAATATTTGAATGCCGCTAAGGCGTTAGCAAAGAAGAATGAGAGAAGTGTAACGATTTATCTGGCTCAAGGAGAGGAGCCGGAGGGTTGCATATACCGTAAGGGCGAACTTTGTGAATTGGGCAGGTTAGACTTGCTCAGTTTGCCTGCATCGTGGAGGGGTATGGATTACACAGATCACACCATGGTGGAAGAAATGGTAGCGAGGCTTTTGCAGGCGCTCATTTGTGTACTTATGCCGACGATGGTAAGCGTGTATGCCGATTTTTGGACTACAAAGCTTGTGAGTCGCATACGGTTTAACACACAATCTAAACTTCACGGTACAGCGCCACCTCTTTATTTTGAAACGTGTGCGGCTCAGGCGCTCTGTGCCGCCCTGCACCGTATGGGGCAAACAATCGGCGATTCATCTGAATGATGATGTCCAACAGGCTTTTGATTCAGGGATCTTGCCAAAGGTAAGAGCGGCGTGAATCCACAAGTTTGCCGTTTGAGTAGAGGTTGATACGCCAGGAAAGCACATCGCCATTTTTTGCGCGTTGAGGTCCATTGAAGGAAAAAACAGTCTTGCGCATGCCTGAGAACGAACGCGGTTCAGAGAGGACAATGCTCCGGGAGAGAATTTTGGACGCAGTAGAGGCTTGCGTGTAAAGCATTTCAACGCGGGCCGGGGTGGCTGGTTGAGCATCGTGCCAGAGCACGTAGTAGTAATCTCCCAGCCGTGCAGTACGCTCTTTGTTGGAATTCGCTCCATAGAGTACATATTGTGCATTGGATCGCATCGAGCTGAGTTGCCAATCCATGCCGGGCAGTCTGGTGTCTTTGAGTGGGAGATCTGAAATGCTTTTGATGGAGGAAGTGGTGGCACAGCTGGTGACCGCAGCGGGGCAGATAAGCCCGCAGAGCAGGGCAGCTATGCGCAACAGATTTTGGCAGGGAAAGTGGAGCATGGATGTTCAGGATTCTTTTTTTTCACTATTACCCTTCAGGAAAGTCCAGTCAGCCAGGCTTGGGAAAGGAATTTCCACCGTGCCTATGCGTGCGCGCAACAAAAACCAAAGCTTGCGAAAATTCCCTACACTGTATCGGCGCTCAAATACGCGATATTCATCCGCCTGCATTTTCTCCAAAATGGTGTGATAAATGAGGCTCATGGCTTGGGCAGGGATGAGAGCATTGCGGTCATCTACACTAAGCGCTTGGTAGGCTTCCTCGGCATCTCCGAAATACTTTTCGGCCAGTGCTGCCTCGTAAGCCAGGAGCTGTCGCATACGGTAGTTGTAACGCTGTTCGCGGATATCGTCCAGTGTCACATGAAAGAGTTTCATATCGTCCGCCGGCAGGTACACCCGATCATACTTGTGACAGTCTTCTGCCACGTCGCGCAGAATATTCACGAGCTGCAAAGCGTAGCCAAGGGCAATCGCATAGTCACGCGCGGCATTGCTGGCTCCCATCACCGTAGCAGCGGTGATGCCCACGCAAGAGGCCACCTGGTAGGCATAAGCGAGTAGTTCTTCGCGTGTTTGCGGTTGTACCTGCTGAATATCTCCCCGGCAGCCCTCAATAAGACGAAGCATCGGTGCGGTATCCAATTTCATTTCGCGAACCAGTCCCTGTACTTCTTCTTCAATGCCGGGAGAGGCTACCACGGAGCACGTGATGATTTGCGCCCAGCGATCCAGTGCGGCGTGACGTTCCTGATCAGACATCACCGGTTCATCTACAATATCATCCACAATACGGCAGAAAGCGTAGAATTGAGCCATGTGACGACGACGCTCCTCAGGCAAATCCACCAGCGTGAAGGCGAGGTTGGATTTGGCGTTGCGAGTAATAGCATCGGATTCCAAAGATGCGTTCATAGGTTGCGTTTATTGAATGGTGCCCCAGTGGTTTGTGAAAGGCCAGAGGGAGAAAGCCGCAGGCCCCAAAATGTTAAACTGATGCACTGGCCCCCAGTAGCGGGAGTCCAGCGAGCTGGTGGTGTTGTCACCCAACGCCAAGTATTCGCGTAAGTTTGGCAGAGTGGGAGTGGAGTTGCTCAGGTGCACCTCTTTGCCGCGCAGCAGGTAGCCAGTGGCTGCGAAATGGGGATCCAGAGCCATATAGCCATACGGGTTATACGGGGGGAGTCCGTTGCTCACGCGAGCGATCCCTTCCTCATGGGCAATGGTTCCGTTGATGATAAGGTGAGGAGAAAAAATGCGTACCGAATCGCCAGGCATGGCACAGAGGCGCTTGATATAATGGGTGCCGTGGCTTTGTTCGCTGAGAGCGGCGCTGCTTCCCGTGTTGATTCCGCGTGTGTCAAACACAAAGGTTTCGCCGCGTCTTGGTTTGCGAAAGTGGTAGGCCATACGGTTCACTAAAACCATATCCCCCGCATCCACTCGGGCACGCATGATAGTCTCCCCGGGCTTGTACGGCAGATAGTAAGGTCCATGCGGCGTGTCAATGCGTTTGCCTTGGGCGCGCAGGTAATCAATGACTGTGCCGGAGGCGGCGGGAATCGTGACGGTATCCCGTCCTGCCTCGTCAAAGGAAAGAACCGTGCGGGTGAAAAGCAGCATATAGCGTTCATCGTGGATGCTTTTAATTTGCATGGGGCGCTCCGCGGTAATATCCACATACGAACTGCCCAGCGTGACAGCGTCCCAGACACGTTTGACCATGCCAGGCATTTGGTCGATAGGGTGCACTACAATGCCGTTCAAACTTGGCCACATCGAGTTGGTGGGGATACGGAATGGTTGAACGAAATAAGTGCGGATGCCTAAGAATACTACAGTGATCACAAAAATAGACTCCACAAACTCCACCAGCAACCCGCGTCGAAATCCGGGCAGATGGACATATTTCTTTTCTACCTCCTGAATCTCTTGAAGCGCATCCTGTTTGTGCCAGCGCAGCAGAGCCTCGTTCAACGATTGTTCTGCGTGCAGCATGGCAACACGTCGATCCATGGGCAGTGCGGGTCCTTGCTGCCGCAAGTAGCGTAACAGCATCGCCCGCGTCTCATGCGCACGCCGACGCCACACCGGCATGAACCACGCCAGGCAGGTGTCCAAAAAAGCATTAATCAATCGTAACAAATAACGCATGATTCCGCCGCTATTCTACACGCTGCTTTCCTTTACGAAAAGCTAAAAAAATGTCTGCACATGGCAACGCATGCCTCCGCAATGACTCAAAATAAAGTCACCGAAGGGAAGCCAAAAACGGAGAAGGAGAATTTGCAGGGCAAACGCATTTGAAAGAAGTTCATCAACGGAGAAAATGGCCTTGTTAGTTGACATTATCGTTGATACGCATCGAACAATGACAACAAGCAGTCATCATGATGATGGCTCTCAAGAACTCTCCTGCCTACGTCCATGATTCGAAAAAACCTGCGCAACGCGCACATGATCAATAAATCGAAAATCGTGCATCGTCAATCGTAAATAGCAACCGCATTTCCCAATGCGTTTGCCCTGCCACATCACGCTTGAGTTTTTACCAGATACGGTATATACTGGAAGGCGTCGCCGCATGGCTGAAAGCAGCTCCATAAGCCCGATGATGGATCAGTATCTGCGCATGAAGCAGACGCTGCCGGATGATGTATGGCTGTTTTTTCGATTGGGGGATTTTTATGAGATGTTTTTTGAAGATGCCGTGGCATGTTCTCAGGCGCTGGGACTCACCCTCACGAAACGGCAAAGCATCCCGATGTGCGGCGTGCCGTACCACGCGGCAGAAAGCTATATCAGCAAAATTGTAAAGCTTGGCAAGCGCGTGGCCATCGCGGAGCAGATGACCGTTCCTGTGCCGGGGAAGTTGGTAGAGCGCGAAATTACGCACCTCATTTCTGCCGGTACCTTGGCGGATATGAACTTGCTTGCCGCAGATGAACATAATTACATTGTGGCTTGTTACCACGATAAAAAGAGCTGGGGCTTGGCATGCGCTGACCACAGTACAGGCGAGTTCACGGTAGCGGACTATGCCACGTTTGCCGATCTGGCGGAAGAGGTGGCGCTGCTGCGTCCGCGTGAGCTGTTGGTGAGCGACGAGCAGGCGGATCTTTTCAGTACTCTGCCTGTTACGCTCAAATACGATGGCTACACTTTTCTGCCTACGCTTGCGCGCAGCTCGCTGGAAGCGCATTTTCATGTGCATTCGCTGGAGGGATTTGGATGCGCGCAGCTGAGCGCAGCGTTGGGTGCAGCCGCAGCCATTTTGCACTACCTGCAAAATCAGTTGCGGCGCAGCACAGATCACCTGTTGCGACTCAGCCTCCGTCCTACGGCACGTGTTGTGCTGATTGATGCTGCAAGCCGACGCAATTTGGATTTGGTAGAGGCGCGCGGCGGGGCGAAGAACACTTTGCTGGGCGTGCTGAACAACACGGGTACCCCCATGGGAGCCCGTTTGTTGCGTGAGTGGCTGCTGCATCCCATCTGTGACTTGGAAGAGCTTACGCGCCGACAGGATATCATCGCTGCTTTCCTGGCAGAGCCTTTTTTGATGAGTAAACTGCGTGATTCTCTCAAGAAAGTGCGTGACTTGGAACGCCTCTCTTCCAGGCTCTCACAAGGGGCTGGGAATGCGCGGGACCTGCTGGGCTTGCAGCTCTCTCTCAATATGTTGCCCGATGTGCTGCAGGACTTGACGCCGCTTGGTGAAAAGCAGGCTGATCTGGCAGCGCTGCGCTCAGATATTGGCGACTTTTCAGAGCTTACGCAGCTGCTTTTCCGAGCATTAGTAGATGACCCGCCCACGACTATCAAAGATGGCGGTATGATACGGGATGGTTATGATGAGCGGCTTGATGAGTTGCGCCACGCCTCTCGTGATGGCAAAGTATGGCTCGCAGAGATGGAGGCCAGGGAGCGCAAGACTACCGGCATTGATTCCCTGAAAATACGCTACAACAGCGTGTTCGGCTACTATATTGAAGTGACGAAGGCCAACCTCTCGAAAGTTCCTGAACACTATCGCCGCAAACAAACCCTCGCCAATGCCGAACGCTTTATTACCGAAGATCTCAAGAAGATGGAGAGTACCATCTTGGGAGCCGATGAGCGTGCGCGACAGCTGGAGTACGAGGTATTTTGCGGGTTGCGCGAGGCGGTAGGAGGACATCTGACAGGAATACAAAAAAGCGCCGCTGCGCTGGCTGAGCTGGACGTGCTGCTCAGCTTTGCTGAAACTGCGCGCTTGCATGATTATTGCCGACCGGTCCTTGACAACAGCCGTAAATTGCACATTGTGGACGGTCGCCACCCAGTCATCGAACGTGTGCAGCAAGATGCTTCCTTTGTCCCAAACGACACTGAGATGGCGGAGGAGACGAACCGCCTCATTATTCTGACCGGGCCGAATATGGCTGGCAAATCGACCTACATACGCCAGGTAGCGCTCATCACGCTCATGGCGCAGATGGGGTCGTATGTGCCGGCACGCGAGGCTCACATTGGTCTCGTGGATCGTATTTTTTGCCGCGTGGGCGCAAGTGATGACATTGCCGGTGGTCAATCGACTTTCATGGTAGAAATGAGTGAGACCGCGCTTATCCTGAACAACGCCGATGAGCGCTCTCTGGTTATTCTTGATGAAATCGGTCGCGGTACGGCCACCTACGATGGACTTTCCATCGCTTGGGCCGTGGCTGAGCACCTGCACGATGTTATTGGTGCGCGTACGCTCTTTGCTACACATTATCACGAGATGGTGGATCTGCAAGCCACTCACCCAGCCATTGCCAATTGGCATGTAGAGGTGCGTGAGTGGCACGATGAGATTATCTTCTTACGCAAGGTGCTGCCGGGGCCAGCTGATAAATCCTACGGCATCCAAGTTGCGAGGCTTGCAGGGCTTCCAGCCTCAATTATTGAGCGTGCCAAGCGCATCCTCACTCATCTGGAAATGAGTGCCTCAATGCGTAAGCCCTCTCCAGAAAAATCAAAATCCGGGAAACGCGCCCAAAAGCCCTCTGCTGACTTCCCTGAGTCTGCTCCGCCGGCCGACATGGCTCAACTGGACCTTTTTGATCAACTCGACCCGGGTATATAAGGCGCTTAGCAGCGTGAGAGGCGTTTTCTCATAAGTTTGCGCATGCGTGATTTGGCAAAGGCGATGTGCAGCACATGAAGACGATAGCGGAGGTATTGCAAGACGGAGCGCTTGGGGATGCTTTTCCAACGTTCAGTTTCAGTACCTTGGTGATCGATCGTGCTTACCTCATTCAATTTCGACAGTACAATGGGACTTGGTGAAAAACCCAGCGTTGGGATGTGCTGCGTGAGTAAAATGAGACCGATCTGAGGATCTGCCGGTCGCCAGAAGCGCTGCAAGCCTTCCACAACCTTTTGAGCACCGCTGCGAGAGTAGAGAAATCCCATGGCATTCCACATGATTTTCCGGGGCAGCACAGCCTGTACCCCGGCGGCAGAGTACGCAGCGGCGGCATCCTCCGGTCTCATGAGCGGATACAAAGCGCCTTCATTCGTGTAAAGTTTTGCAACTTCCCAGCCGTGCCAGTGTTCTGTAGCTTCGTGAACAGCTGTCACAAAGTGCGGGCGCAATTCGGCATCATCTTCCAGGATAACGCCAAACTCTGAACCACTTTCCAAAAATGTTTGTAACGCTTTACGGTGGCTCAGCACACATGCAATCTCATTGCGCGTAAGCTCGCGCGCCATGCAGCGATGGCGCGTCGTTGCATCATATGATTTCAACTGCTCTTTCGTTAGCGAAGCGCCGGGAATCGCTTCTATAAAGGAAAAATTGATTCCCAAAGAAAGAGCCTGCCTTTGCATGAAAGCACGACGTTCATCTTGAGACGTCAGGTTGATCACGTAATAGTTGATGGAAGGAGTTGACATAGCGCGTAGAGAATATACGGTTTGCGCCTTGAGTGGTCAAGCTTATAACACTTTGCGGTCACATTTGTCCCACACGTGTCCCAAGAAAAAGCACCCCCGACAGGTCGTTAACGGCACATTATGCAGCATAAGCCATTGGTTATTTACGAATGACGATTGACGATTTGAAAAGCTAGCGAGCCGGAGGCTCGGGAAATGCGGAGCGGTAGCGACGGGGGAGGGCGGAAACGCGCGCAGGACTGGTTAAAAAGTGAAGCGGCATTTTCGAAATCGAGATGCGTTGATAGGAGGAAAGTATCCGGTGTTGCGCTATGCCGGGTCAGGGCAAACGCATTTGAAAGAAGTTCATCAACGGAGAGAATGGCCTTGTTGGCTGATACTATCGTTGATACGCATCAAAAAAATGACAACAAGCGGTCATCGTGATGATGGCTCTCAAGAACTCTCCTGCCTACGTTCATGATTTAAAAAAAACTGCGCAACGCGCACATGATCAATAAATCGTAATTCGTAACTCGTCAATCGTCAATAGCAACCGCATTTCCTAATGTGGTTGCCCTGTATGCCGGGTTGACTGCCTTGACTCGTAGACGCCCCTTTGCCTATTGCTTCGGAGTTGCCCCACGACTCTTGCCTCAAACTCGCCCCACGAGTTTTTGCCCCTGCGTGGCAGCCCCGCGGGCTGGCTCATCGATCTTCCGAGCTCTCGGGGCTTTCACTGCTTTGCTGAAAAATCGTCCATGGTTTGCCGTCTTGCCGACTTACTTCTTTCGTCCATGGAAAACGCATGGGAAATGGGTTGAATGAGCCCGGAGAATATTTTATTGGGACACGTGTGCTTTGCGGTAGAAAAAAAGCGGAGGATTCCGGAATGAATCCCCCGCTTGAAAAATATGAAATGCTTGGAAAATTAAATGGAGTCGCCCAGCTTTTTCATCGCTTCGGCGGCACGGTTGGAGTAACCCCACTCGTTGTCGTACCAGCCGCATACCTTCACCATGTTGCCGCCCACCACGTAGGTGAAGCCAGCGTCAAAGATGCAGGAGTGCGGGTTGGAAACAATGTCCTGAAGGACGAGAGCCTCCTCCGAGTACTCAAGGATGCCCTTGAGCGGTCCCTCTGCCGCTGCTTTCATAGCGGCGTTGACTTCATCCACCGTCACATCTTTCTTCAGGATGGCCACAAAGTCAGTGAGAGAGCCCGTTGGGGTGGGCACGCGGAAGGACGCGCCGTTGAGCATGCCCTTCAGCACGGGGATCACCTCGCCAATGGCTTTAGCAGCACCAGTGGTGGTGGGGATGATGTTGATGGCGGCGGACCGCATGCGGCGCGGATCCTTGTGCGGAAGATCCAGAATGCGCTGGTCGTTGGTGTAGGAGTGGATGGTGCTCATCATACCCTTCTCAATTCCGAAGGTATCATTGAGCACCTTGACCATCGGGGAAAGGCAGTTTGTTGTGCAGGAGGCATTCGACACGATGTGATGCTTGGCCGGATCGTACTCCTGATCATTGATGCCGATGCAGAAAGTGAGATCCGGGTTCTTGGCGGGGGCGGAGATAAGAACCTTCTTGGCGCCGGCCTTCAAGTGCCCCTCGGCTTTAGCGCGATCAGTGAAGAGCCCAGTGGACTCCAGCACCACATCCACACCCAGCTCCTTCCACGGCAGCTGATCGGGCCCCAGCATGCCGCCCAAAATCTTGATGTCGTGCCCGTTTACCACCAAGGTATCCTCTCCCTTGATTTCCACCGTGCCTTTGAACTTGCCTTGCGTGGAGTCATACTTGAGCAGGTGCGCCGTTGTTTCAATGGGAGTAAGGTCGTGAATTGCAACCACCTTTTCAAGCTCGGACTGGGACATAGCACGAAGCACGTTGCGTCCAATGCGTCCGAACCCGTTAATAGCGTATTTGGCCATAATGATAAGATCTGTTGATTGTTGGTATGTTGCCCACTGACCCATCCAGCCCAGCGGGGCGCCAAGAGTTTAATCTTCCAGCGGCCCCAAGTCAATACAAATTTTACGCATTTTTTTGTTTCTATGCCATGCTGGCAGCATAAAACAAAGAGACCGTGTGTTTTCCACACGGTCCACCGGAGAATCGGGCAAGCGGGATTCGAACCCACGACCCCTTGCACCCCATGCAAGTGCGCTACCAGACTGCGCTACTGCCCGAGAAAATGGACACCTCCGCCGCGCAGTATAGATTAGGGAAGGGAGGATGTCAACACATTTTCTTCCAACTGGAGCAAAAAGGATTTTATGGAGAGGCCGGCGGCAAATCCTGTGAGAGCGCCGGATGCTCCGATGACGCGGTGGCATGGGATGAAGATGGAGATGGGATTGCGACCGATGGCAGTACCCACAGCGCGCGGGGATGTACGAATCCCAGCTGAGGAGAGATGGGCGGCAAGGACCCCATAGGTGATAGTGGAGCCGTACGGGATTTGGCGGAGCATCTGCCACACAGCGAGTTGAAAAGGAGTGCCGGTTGGGGCAAGCATCGGGGGATCGCCCGGACGTCGCCCGGCAAAGTATTCATTCAGCCATGCACGCGCTGTGGCGAGCAAGGGAGTCTCCGTATGTCGTATGGCAGCAGGTAGCCCACTGCCACCAAAATGCTTTTGCCCTTCAAACCACGCCCCGACCAATGCGGTATCAGACGCCACAAGGAGCATGCGACCCGCTGGGGAGTGGTAGGTGGCAGAGAACATGAGGGTCAAGCCACCACGATATTGACGAGGCGTCCCGGCACTACTATGACTTTACGCACCGATTTACCAGCCGTAAACTCCTGTACACGCGGGGAAGCGAGAGCAGCTCCTTCCATCTGCTCACGAGAGGCGTCCGTGGGCATCTGCAGCTTGTCGCGAAGCTTACCGTTTACTTGCACAGGGATTTCCTTGGTGAGGTCCACGAGGAAAGCAGGATCAAAATTCGGCCAAGGTTGCAGGGCCAGCTGTTGTTTGGGCAAATCCGGGAACTGCTCACCGAGAAGGCGATTGAGCTCCTCGGTGATATGCGGAGCGAAGGGATTGAGAACGTGCAGTAAACCCACGTAGTCCGTCAGACTTACACTCTCTGCGGTTGTCATGGCATTCGTGCACTCCATCATCTTGGAGATGGCCGTGTTAAAACTCATGGCATGAATGTCTTCCGTTACCTTTTTGATGGTACGATGCAATTCGCGGCGTACAGGGGAGGAACCCAAATCCTGAGGGACAACTTTGCCGGAGGCGACCCAGTTTCCTTCTTGATTTTCAGTCATGGCAATACGCCAAACGCGAGCAAGGAAGCGGGATATGCCCTCCACTCCCTTAGTTGCCCAGGGTTTCACCTCCTTGAGTGGCCCCATAAACATTTCGTAGAGACGGATGGCATCGGCGCCGTATTCGCGCACGATGTCATCCGGGTTCACGACGTTGCCGCGGCTCTTGCTCATCTTTTGTCCGTCTTCACCCAGGATAAGCCCTTGATTAACAAGCTTGTTAAAAGGTTCATTCGTGGAGACGAGTCCATAGTCGTACAGGACCTTATGCCAGAAGCGAGCATAGAGCAGGTGGAGCACTGCATGCTCCGTGCCGCCCACATACAAATCCACGCCGCCGGGATTGCCGGTGGAGCCCATCCAGTATTTTTCGACATCTGGGGAGACAAACTGGCGGTCATTGTGTGGATCAAGGTAGCGCAAGTAGTACCAGCAGGAACCGGCCCACTGGGGCATGGTATTCGTCTCGCGCGTGTAGCGGTCGGAGTAGTGGATCCACTGCGTCGCTTTCACGAGCGGGCCGCGCGGATCACCACTGGGCTTGAAATCTTCCATCCCCGGCTGCAGGAGGGGCAGTTCATTTTCCGGCAGAGGCTGGTGCAAACCGGTCTCTTTATCCCAAAGGATGGGGAAGGGCTCGCCCCAGTAGCGCTGGCGGCTGAAGAGCCAGTCGCGCAGTTTGTAATTCACCTTGCCGCGCCCGCAGCCCATCTCCTCGAGCTTTTGAATCATCGTGGCTTTAGCTTCCGGCACGGGCAGACCATTCAGGTACTCGGAATTGACCATGGAGCCGTCGTAACCGCAGAAGTCCTGCCACGGCGTGGATGGGTCGTCCGGCTGCACCACCTGAATGATAGGCAGACCAAACTTGGTCGCAAACTCATAGTCGCGCTCATCATGCGCGGGTACTGCCATGATGGCGCCGGTGCCGTAGCCGGTGAGTACGTAGTCCGCAATCCAGATGGGAATTTCCTTGCCATTCACAGGATTCACGGCGTATGCGCCGGTGAAAACCCCCGTTTTTTCCTTCGAGAGATCGGTGCGTTCCAAATCGCTTTTCTCAGAACAAATTTTCTGGTAGGCGTGGACGGCATCACGCTGCTCGGGGCTGGTAATTTGCTCCACCAGAGAATGCTCCGGGGAGAGCACCATGTACGTAGCGCCAAAAAGAGTGTCCGGCCGCGTGGTGTAAACGGTGATTTTGTACTTGCCGCAAGTGAAAACAACTTCCGCTCCGGTGGATTTTCCGATCCAGTTGCGCTGCAACAGCTTGATGCTCTCCGGCCAGTCGAGCGGCTCCAACTCGTCAATGAGGCGCTCAGCGTATGCCGTGATGCGCAACATCCATTGGCGCAGCTTGCGGCGCTCGATGGTAAAGCCCTTACTGCGCCACTCCTCAGCCTCCTCGTTGGCAAGCACAGTCCCCATATCCGGCGACCAGTTGACCATGCCCTCCGCCACGTAGGCGAGGCGTACAGAGTCGATCTGCTCACGTGTCCATCCCTTGGCCTCCAACTCGGAGACGGGGCGGGCTTTTTTGAGCTCAGTATCGTAGTACGAATTGTAGAGGCGCAGGAAAATCCACTGCGTCCAGCGTACGTACTTGGGGTCGGTGGTGGCAATCTCACGATCCCAGTCATAGGAAAAGCCGAGCATCTTGAGCTGACGGCGGAAAGTGTCGATGTTGGCCGCCGTGGTGATGGAAGGATGCTGCCCGGTCTTGATAGCGTACTGCTCAGCAGGCAGTCCGAAGGAATCCCATCCCATGGGGTGCAGCACATTGTAACCGTTGCGGCGCAAAAAGCGGCTCACGATATCCGTTGCCGTGTAGCCCTCCGGGTGTCCCACGTGCAACCCCGCTCCGCTGGGGTACGGGAACATGTCCAAAATGTAGCACTTAGGTTTGGAGGCATCAAAATCCGAATCTCCCGGGTTGCCCACGTGGAAAGTCTTCTCCTCGTCCCAGCGCTTCTGCCATGTCGGCTCAAACTTATCGAAGGGGTACGGTTTCTTGCGGTCTGCCATGTTGCGTGCGAATATATGCCACTTACCGGGTAAATGCAAGCCTTATTTGATGAGAACATGGAGCATAGGCATGCGTCGCTCCAAGCGGCTTTTCTCGAGTGCTTGCAACCCTTCTACGATTCTGTCCGGGGTCATTTTGTCCGAAGTTAGACAACTCAACCCCGGCATCTGCACCGCAATTGCGTTGCAAGGAGCCTTATCTTGCCTCATGCAAGACACACACAAGGCGACGCATATCGGAGGATGAACGACCTACCGTTCCCGTCCGACAGGCCACCCCCCACCTCGAAGCGGGACGAAAACACACGGCAGGTCCCCCTTCAGGCAAACACGGGCGCGGCGCCGCCGACAACCGTGGAGCAAAAAAGCAACGAGAGGATAAGGCGTTTCACGCAAGCAAGGACCGTGATCAATTGTGAAGCTGCGGAGGAGAGTCCTTTGCTTTCTTACGCTTTTTTTGAGGCTTCTGTTTGATGACCTCTTTCCATCGCTCGATAATGCCGGTGGAGGCAAAATCCGCATCAATGAGTTGACCCTTGCTGTTGACAAAGGTAGCATGGGGAATTCCACTCGATTGAACGAAGCCCGGGAGATCTTTGCCTTCATTCTCCATCACACCGGGAAACGGAGCCTTGAAACTTTTAAGATACTCCTGCGCAGCTCCCTTATCCCTGTCACAACCTATGAGAATAATCTCTACTTTCGCCTTGCTCATCTCGGGGTACATTTCGACAATTTTAGGCATTTCAGCTCTGCAAGGGCCACACCAGCTTGCTGATTGCAGGTAGATGTAAAATTTCGCCTTGGGATTCGGCTCGCCGTTGAAACAGTCCATTGCAGAAAGAGCCTCCATCACAGGATTGAGCTTGCCCGTCGCCTTTTTCTTGGGCTTCGAAGCATCGCTGTCCGCCGCCGATTCTTTCGCGGGTTTCGCCGTGTCATCGTCATCCTGAGCAAACATGGGCGAGGCGCTGCCGACAAACGCGGCGCAAAAAAACAATGTGCAGATAAGACGCTTCATGCGAGCATATTAGCATTTTCACTCACCCGCGTCAAGACTGCCTGAGGGAAAATTCGCTGAAAAGGCACACGTGTCCCAATAAAAATATTCTCCGGGATCATTAAGCCCCATTTCGCATGCGTTTTTTACGGACAAAAGATGTAAGCCAGCGGGACAGCAAGCCATGGACGATTCAGCAAAGCGGGCGGTAAAACCGATTGGACAACGCGTGAGCGTTACCCGCAGGGCGAGCAGGCAAAGGGGCGCCTGCGAGTCAAGGCAGTCAACCCGGCATCAGGGCAACCGCATTTGAAAGAAGTTCCTCAACGGAGAAAATGATCTTGTTGGCTGATATGATCGTTGATACGCATCAAAAAATGACAACAAGCAGTCATCATGGTGATGGCTCTCAAGAAATCTCCTGCCTACGTTCATGATTCAAAAAACTGCGCAACGCGCACATGATCAATAAATCGTAATTCGTAACTCGTCAATCGTCAATAGCAACCGCATTGCCTGATGCAGTTGCCCTAACCCGGCATGGCATCACTCCGGATGCTTTCTCTTGATCATCGCATCTCGACTTCGAAAATTCCGCTTCGCTTTTTCTTCGCACCCCGCTCGCTAGCGCGCTAATATTCAAATCGTAAGTCGTAAATCGTAAATAATCAACGAATTGAGTTGTATGGCGTGCCGTTTTTCTTGCGCCTCCAGCGAAATTGACCGAGACCCCCGAAGAGTGCGATTGACTGCTTGAGGTTTACGACTGCAACAAATCGTTCCGTCGCTGAACAACCAGTCCCGACCTCACTTCAACCCGGCAAAATGTTTCTTCAATGCGTTTGCGCAACCGCGAATGAGAGATGGTCCCTGGTACACGAAGCCGGAGTAGAGCTGCACGAGCGAGGCCCCCGCCCTCACTTTAGCCAGCGCATCCTCGGGTGACATGATGCCCCCCACGCCGATGATGGGAATGGCGCCACGGAGTTCTTGGGCAAAGGCCTCCAACGTCTCATTAGCACGATTGAAAAGCGGTGCGCCGGAGAGCCCTCCCCTCTGCTGCGCCGCAGGGTGGTTTTCCACTCCGATGCGTGAAGTGGTTGTATTGGTGCAGATGAGACCATCAAGTTGACAATCCAGAAACACATGGGCCAGCTCGCGAATTTGCTGCTCGCTCATGTCCGGCGATACCTTCATGACGATAGGCACGTACTTGCCAGTTTCCTGCTGCAGGTTAGATTGCTCGCTCTTGAGCGCCGCAAGTAAATCTGCCGCAGTTTCTGCCTTGGCGAGCTCGCAGAGGTTAGGCACGTTTGGGCAGGAGAAGTTAATGGCTACGTAATCTGCCACTTCCCATACTGCTCGCAAACAGGCCAAATAGTCGATGCGAGCCTCGTCATTTGGCGTCACCTTATTTTTGCTGATATTGACGCCCAGAATGCCCTTGAAGTGGCGAGTGGCGGAGAGATTTTCCACACCACGATCTACACCTGGGTTATTGAGGCCCATGTGGTTGATAATGGCACGCTGAGAGACGCAGCGAAAGAGTCTCGGGGAAGGGTTGCCGCGTTGCGGGCGTGGGGTAAGGGTTCCGATCTCCACAAAGCCAAAGCCGAGTGCACCGAAAGCATCCACTGAGGTCCCTTGCTTATCCATGCCTGCTGCCAGCCCCACGCGGTTTGAGAACCTGAGCCCCATTACCTTTATCGGGTCATTCACCGGTTTGCCGCACAAAAGCCTCAGCACGTGCAGGCGCTCTGCCATGCGCAGCATCATCAATGTCGGCTCATGTACCGCCTCTGGTGGAAATAGGAAAAGCGCTCGCTTGGCGAGTTGATAGGGCGAAGAGGTCATTGGAGAGTTGTGCAGGCAGTGTAGCATGAGCCCGCTTGGAAAGCAACCTCTAATTTTGCTGCCTCGCACGCGCGCAATCGGACAAAAATGAGTGTGCCGACCAGGGAAAAAGAGGGCATGAGATTGATCGTCTGGACAAAAATAGTGTACCATCATGCCTGTATGATAAACACAGACAAAGGACAAGAAGGTATTGCGAGCCTCATTGAGGCACGCAATAAGTACAAAATGCTACGCACTCGCAAGCAGCGAACAGCTTTTATCACGAAAGTAGCAAGGATATTCAAGTACAGTCGCGAGTACGTCATCACGCTGCTGGGGAAGCGTAAGACGGAGTTTGGCCAAAAGCAAAGCTTATGCCCCGTAGGGGATGAGGAGTTGTGGGGAAACTCCGAAGCAAAGCTCGTGGGGCGAGCTTGAGGCAAGGCGGTGAACCCGGCATAGCGTAACACCGGATGCTTTTCCTTGATCATTGCATTTCGTCTTCTGAAAATTCCGCTTCGCTTTCTAACCAGTCCTGTGCGCGGTTCCGTCCTCCCCCGTCGCTCACGCTCCACGATGTGGACGTGCCTGTCCATCTCTCCTCCCTAAGCACGTCCACTATGCGGAACAAATTCGCACAATAATCACGTTATCAATAAGTAGAAAATCATCAATCGGGAATTGCAGGTAGCAAGCGTATCTTCTCATGCGTTTGCTCTGACTCCCCTTTTTTTTATATTTGCAGCGCGCACAGCTTGGAAATATTCGGACTCGGAATCTGTTTGTTTTGCATGATACAATTTCCAGTTGAACAACTTCTCCGTCTGGTGCATAATTTGCCTATGCAAAGTGAGCGCAGCAGTTCGTGGAGCATCAACTTCAACTTTGCCGGGGTGCCCACTACCATTCATCCTTCTTCGTGGCTTGTTTTGCTGATACTTGGCGGAGCTTATTCCTCAAACTCAGACGGTGTACTTCCCGCCCTTCTCTTTACGGTGTTCGGCATGCTCTGCCTGCTCGTGCATGAATACGGGCACGCCTTTGTGTGCCGCTGGCTTGGAGGTGGGCATTCGATGGTACAAATTGCGTCTTTGGGAGGAGTCACAAGCAGCGAGTACCCTCCTCCCACACGGTTGGGACACATTCTGATGGTACTCGCGGGACCGGGAGCTTCTCTGCTTCTTGGACTGCTTGGCGGCATCATTTTCGGCCTGTGCGTTGCAGATATTCGCGTTGGAGTTCTTTTTTCGCTGCTTTCGCCTGTCCCAGGCGCATTAGACGCCACTCCCTGGCTGGAATCCAACGTTCTTCAACCTGTGCAGAATGCGCTCGGCATGGGGGTTGTCTCCTATTACCAAGTTACTGCTTTCCTCACATTATTCGAAATCAGCGTATGGTGGACTCTCATCAACTTGCTTCCTATTTTCCCGCTTGACGGCGGCCAGACACTCCTCCTTATCTCGCGCAACGAGTTTCTCACAGCCTGTATCGGCGTCGCCTTTTGCTCTGTTCTCGTCTTTGTCTGTCTTATCAATCTCCAATTCTTTTCTTTGCTGCTTTCAATTTATTTTCTCTATCTCAATTACCAATTTCTCCGCTCCCACCGGTAGTGATGAAACTCCCTGTGAAGTGTGAATTGATGATTGCGTCTTGACAAGTGAAGGGAGTTAGGGCATCCTTGCGACGCGTATGACCTTTGCAGAGCTAGGAATAAGCCCAGAGATCCTTGAAGCCATCGAGGTGCTCGGATTTGAGGAGCCTTCGCCAATCCAGCAGCAAACCATACCGCCAGCGCTGCGAGGACAAGATGTGGTGGGCATCTCTCACACGGGATCGGGCAAAACGCTGGCATTTACCATACCCGCGCTGGAAAAAATCGATCCGGAGCTGCAGGTGCCGCAGGTGCTCTGCTTGGCGCCGACACGAGAATTGGCGTTGCAAATTAGCCGCGAAGTAGATAAATTGGCACTCTTTTTGGATGGGGTGAGCGCTGCGCCCATCTATGGCGGGACTTCTTTCGGACCGCAACTCGCCGCTCTGCGCCGCGGGACACCCTTTGTCGTCGGCACCCCAGGTCGCGTGATGGACCTCTTGGAGCAGGGCGAGCTGCGCACGGACAAAATCCGCATGCTCATTCTGGACGAAGCTGATGAGATGCTTGACATGGGCTTTGCCGAAGAAATTGACCGCATTGTTGCGGCACTCCCGCAGAAGCGTCAGACGCTCTTCTTCTCCGCCACCATGTCGCCGGCAATTCGCTCTCTCATCGGTCAGCTTTCCGCCGATCCGGAAGAGATATGCATTGAGCGGCCCATACTCACTGTGCCCACATGCGAGCAAGTGGTGTACGAGGTTCTGTTTTCCTCACGCATTGAGGTGCTCAGCAGGCTCATTGAAATGGGACGCATGAAGCGTGGACTTGTCTTTGCCAACACCAAGCGTGTGGTGGATGACATAGTGGACGGGCTGCTCTCGCGAGGGTACTCGGTGGATCGACTGCACGGCGATATGCCGCAAACTTTGCGCGAGCGTGTGATGGATTCATACAGGCGGGGCAATTTGAAGGTGCTGGTGGCAACTGACATTGCGGCGCGCGGCTTGGATATCGATGATGTGGATGTTGTGGTGAACTTTGAGCTGCCGCGCGAGCCGGAAGATTACGTGCATCGCATAGGTCGCACGGCGAGAGCCGGCAAACGCGGAAGGGCTGTTTCCTTCATTGGGCGGCGTGATTTTTCTCTACTGGGTCGCATTGAGCGCTTTATTGGGACCCGCCTGCAGCGAGAAAGGGTGATGACGGCCGACATTGTCGAGCAGGCGCGTCGCGAAGCACTGGTGGATGAGATTATCGACCAAGCCACGCAGACCGAAAATGAAATACCCGAGGAATTGCGCGATATAAAGCTTCCTAAGGAACAAATTGCCCGTGCCATGTTTGAGTTGCTTTGCCGACGCGACAGCCGTGAACTGCAGGCCATCCCGGAAGATCGCCCTATGCACCGCGAATCCGCCACGCCAGCGACCAGAGAACGCAAGGAACCGGGCGACACGACCACCCTCTTCCTCAACGCCGGAAAAATGCTGCGCATTCGACCGAAGGATGTGGCCGGATTGCTCTACAACGAAGGAGGAGTGCCGCGCGGCAGCATCGGCGACATCCGCATCTTCATGAAGCACACTCTCGTGGACGTATCGCAGGATGTAGCGTCCCTGCTCACCAAGCGCCTGGCAACTTGCTCCCTTTGCGGCTATGAGGTCAATGTGCGCGAGGATCGAGGGCATGCAGACACTCCTGCGCCCCTGCGAAACGGGAGACGCCGCATATCGGGCCGCAGCAAACGGGAGCGCGAAATCAACCGCCGTTCTTCTCCCCCACCGCGTCGCCGATCAGCCAGAACAGGCAGTGTTCACACACCGGCTGAAACTCCCTTTTACAGCAAGTTTTCCCGCCGCTGCGATCGAAACTGACGCCCGTGCATGACGCGCGAGCAGGCGATTCAGGCTTGCATGCGTGGTCTTTTGGCGTAGAATAAGCACGCGGGCGGGCGTTGCGCGCCATTGAGCCCTCTTCCATCTCTCCTGAATTTTCCATGAATATACTCGAATTCATCCGCCGCAACTCTCTGCTTGTGCTCATCGTCATCGTTGGCGTGGGAGCGGGACTTGTGATGATGGACTACAGCGGAAAGGGCAGCGCCTTCTCCCGCGATTTCTACATCCGTGTGAACGGCACAAGCTACAGCTACCCGGAAACGGCCGCTCTCGGCGAAAATGGCGCACAATTTCTCTCTTCCCTCTATTCTGCCACGCGTGATCTCGCCGGTAATCCAGATTCTAATGGTGATGGTACACTGTCACCGGATGAAGAGGCGGCCTCTGCCGCATGGCTGCGTGAGCACCCCGAGCTCGTTGCCCTTTTCAATAAGCTCAATAGCATTTATAGCGGTTGGCACTACGGTGTGGCCAGCGATGGCGCCGTCAATGTGGCCGTCAACCGTGCCCTGTTAAAGGCCGAGTCCGAGGCGTTGGGAATTTATCCCACGGATGAGCAGATCGACCACTACCTGCGTGCCATGCCAACCTTCAAAAATGCTGACGGAAGCTTCAACACCGAACTCTACCGCAGACTCACCGGATTCCGCCACGGGAACCCCAACCGGGTGCAAGAAGAGGCTTTCCGCAGCGTGATCGCAGACATGATGGTGTGGGAGGGCTTGCACGGTCTGCTGAGCGCCGAGGTAAGCTACGATGCCAAAGTGCAGGAGCAGCTGATCAATGCATTCACCCAAACCGTGAGTGGCCTCACTGCCTGGCTTCCGCGCGGGGCGGTGAAAAAAATAGCTCCGCCCACGGAGGAGCAGATTCGCGAATTTTGGGAAACTTATAAGCAAAATTATAAAAGCGCGGAGCAACGTATTGTCTCTGTGTACACCCTTGCACCGGCGACCGATAGCAATATGGAAAATTTGCTCTACACGACGGATGCGCTCATGCAAGAGCTCTCCCAGGCAAATGGGCGAGGTCTGGATGAGTTGCTGCAGTCGGCAGCTCAAAATCCGGAGTTTGACTCATTTACTTACAAAGAGAAGGACGGTAGCACTCACCGCTCCTACGGTCCGTGCTCGGAGGAGGAGCTCAGCAAGTTGATCACTGATGTTGTGTCCCACGAGGGAACGGATTCCCCACTTTCCCGGATCGCTTTTGATGAGGTAGCCGATGCCCCGACTCCTGCTGTTTATGACGCTGCCAAAACCGCTGGCGATGCGGAGCGCGCGTTGAGCATCCGCCACATCCGAGGCTTTTACACGACTAAGGATGACAAACTCAAGCTCGTGCGCATTGACGCTGTCGAGCCGCCTGCTGTACTTCCCTACGAACAAGCGCGCGACCTGGCCCGGGCGGATTTGGAAGCTCAGCTGGAGGATGAAGCGCTCAACCAAACTGCCCAAAAGCTGGCGGATGACATGACGAAAGCCATCCCGGAAAAAGGGTTGAAAGGGGCTTTCGAACTTGCTGCGGCCGCCGGCGCCGAGGTGCAAAACTTTGGGCCCATTGACATCGCACGCTTGGATGCTCCCTTGCCGGAGGGAATGACCACGGTTGAACTGCTCAGCACAAGCAGCGGCCACTTGACCGAACCGAACATACTGCCAACCGGCGCACGTATCAGCGCCGTCACCGAGCGCACGGTGGAGGATTCCCCCGCCCTGAGTATGCAGAAGCGGCTCTTCGTGCTGCCGACCGAAAATGAACGCCTGCGCGAGCAAATGATTCGCGAATGGCAAAACGCCGCTTTCTCGCGCTTCCAGGTGCAACTCGCACCCGGCGTGCGCACATCCGCTTCCAAGGCGGAATAAGCCGGTATGCCCCTTCCTCCGCAGACAAAGTACATCATCGGCAATGAGGCGTGCGAACGCTTCAGCTTTTACGGCATGCGCAGCATTCTCACGCTGTATATGCTTAGTGTGCTGGCTATGAGCGAAAGCGCCGTGGTGACGGTGGGTCACCTCTTTAACGCGGGCATCTATGTGCTGCCACTTGTGGGCGCATGGCTCGCGGATCGTTTTTTCGGCCGCTACCGCATGATCCTTTATGTGTCTCTTTTTTACTGCCTGGGACACGGAATCCTGGCCACAACCGACATGGTTGGCAGTCTGGAAGTCCGCCGCTGGATCCTCTTTGCCGGGCTCTTCGTCATCGCCCTTGGCGCCGGCGGCATCAAACCTTGCGTCTCCGCCTTTGTGGGTGACCAGGCCGAAGAGAGCGACAGCCAGACGATGACGCGCCTGTACGCCGCCTTCTATTGGTCCATCAACCTGGGTTCCTTCTTCTCCTTCCTGGTCATTCCCTGGGTGCGCCAAAACTGGGGCTACAGCTGGGCTTTTGCCATCCCCGGCATCTTTATGGCCGTGGCGACCTTCATCTTTTGGCGCGGACGGCGCCTCTACCGCCATCGAAAACCCTCCGAACCCCTCTTTGTCTCTTCCCTCCTTACCCGCCTGCTGCACGGTTCAAGCGCAGCGGAGCAACGCTACGGCAGGGAAACCGTGCAGCAAACGCGCCGCACACTGCGCACCGCGGGGACGTGCTTTCTGCTACTCGTCGTAATCGTGGGCATGGTGACGGGAGTTTACATGAGTGCGACTGAATTGGCCTTACGCGGGGGCTCAGGAGAAACGGGGGCATCGCTGTGGGCTCTCGGGGCCGTGATGGTGTTCCTTGTCGCCCTCGGCCTGCAAACGTTGCGCGCGGCTGCCAAAAAACGAGCGGATCATTTTCTGGGTATTCTGGGCACGCGCCTTTTCTGCGGAGCCGAGCAAATGCGCCGCAGCTTCTCCTCCCCCCGCATCACTGAAACGTACAACCTGCTGCGCGTCCTCCTCGTTTTCCTCATGATCATCCCCTTCTGGAGCCTCTTCGACCAAACGATGTCCAGCTGGGTGCTTCAAGGAGAAAAAATGCAGCCTCTCATCCTTTCCCACAGCGAGTCGATGGGCTTTGTGTTCGGGGCGGAGGAAATGCAAAGCATCAACCCGCTCTTCGTGATGACGCTCGTCCCCCTTGTCACCCTTTTGATCTACCCGCGCATCGGACGCTGGGCGAAGCCATTGCGCCGGATGGGCTGCGGCATCGTGCTGGCCGGCGTGTCTTACTTCTCCGTCGCCGCCATCCAATCCATGCTCGACTCCGGCGCCCAGCTCTCCATTCTTTGGCAGGGCATCCCCTACCTCCTGCTCACCATCTCCGAAATCCTCGTCAGCACCACCGGTCTCGAATACGCCTACACCGCCGCCGGACCCAACCTCAAAAGCATCGTCTCCGGCTTCTGGTTCCTCACCAGCACCCTCGGCAACTTCCTCGTCATCTACCTCACTCACCTCGTTGGCAACCCCGCCGCTGCCTCCACTTTCCTCTTCTACGCCCTGTTGAGCCTCTGCATCGGCGCTCTCTTCCTCTGGGCCACTTCCCGTAAGTTCTTCCGGCAGAATCCCTGACGGTCCGGCGAGCTTCGTCTCAGGAACCGAGAAGTCATTTCACTTCCCTCATGATTCTCAATCAGCATGTTGCAGACATGAATCAAATAATATAATTTAAATTATAATAATTTTGATTATATTCATTGTCGCTTCCTTCATCAAAAAACGCAGGATGTCATACTTTCCTCTTGTAATATAATTTAAATTATGATAATTGAGATTATATAAATTGTGACGCAATGAAATTTATAGGCCGCAGTCGGGAACTTCGTGATTTGGAACGCCAATACAGGAAGAGAGCCTCCTTTGTCATCGTGTACGGACGGCGAAGGATCGGGAAAACGGAGCTGATACATGAGTTCATCAAGAGGAAGGATGCGCTGTATTATCTGGCGACGGAGGGGAGCGAAGCACAGAACATGGCGGAGTTAGCGCAGGGTGTGGCAGAGTTTTCCGGAGAGAGCTACATGAGCGGCGTTGAATTCAGGGACTGGCAACGTCTCTTTGAGGCCTTTGCGCGGGTAAAGACCAAACGCACCAAGATTCTCGTGATTGATGAGTTCCCCTACCTGACGAACGCAAATCGCGCGTTTCCCTCAATCTTTCAGAAAGCGTGGGACAACACGCTGAAGCGGAGCAACACGATGGTCATCCTGTGCGGGTCGTACATCAACATGATGAAAAAGCTCACGTTGGCCTCTTCGAGTCCGTTGTACGGTCGCAGCACGGGGCAGATTCACCTGTCTCCGCTGAGTTTTGACGAGATACGGGAAGCGCGGAAGGGGCAAAAGTTCAGTGATGCCGTTGAGGAATACGCGGTGACGGGAGGGGTGCCGAAATATATGGAGTTCTTTGCCAACCGGAATACGCTGAGTAAAAACATCAGCGAAGAGATCCTCAACAAAAACGGCTTTCTCTACGATGAACCGCGCTTTCTGCTGAGCTGTGACGTGAAGGAACCGCTGAATTACTACGACATCTTACGCACGATTGCACAGGGAGAACACAGAATCTCCGACATCGGGGCAAAGCTCCGTACGCCCGTGTCACACCTCACACAGTACATGGACACCCTGCGCGGACTCTATCTGGTCGAGAAGAGGGTGCCCGTCACCGAAAACAATCCGGAGAAGAGCCGCAAGGGACTCTACGTCATTCGTGATGTCTTCATGCGCTTTTGGTTTCGTTTTGTGCTTCCCAATCGGGGCAAGTTGGAGCTGGGCAATATCCGCGAGGTGGAAAAAATTATCTCCGCCCGCTTCATCGACAGTCACGTTTCTTTCATATACGAAGAAATATGCCGCAGCATCCTGCCCCGCCTGTGCGGACGCGGCAAGATTCCCCTCGTCCCGTCAGCCATCGGCTCATACTGGGACAAAAGGGACGAAATTGACGTGGTGGCTCTCGATCACGGGAACAAGCGCCTCTTCGCCGCAGAATGCAAGTATTTCAACGATAGAAAACTCGTCGGCAAAGACATTTACCGGGAACTCCGCGAAAAATGCGAACGTGCCAACTTGCCGGACTACCGCATCTGCTACGGACTCTTCTCCAAAAGCGGTTTTACGGAGGAAATGAAGACGCTGGCAGCACGCGAGAAGAACGTGTACCTCATCCACGGCGACCGCCTGCTGCGCTGAGGGGCGATCACTTCTTCGGCTGCACCCGGATCGACGCTTTGACGGGCGGCAACCCTTCCGCCTGCACTGTGACCACGGCTTCACCGTTGCCGCCGCGCTTGCCGCGCACGATGGCGAGGATACGGCCATTGAAGAAACTCTGCTCCGTGGCTTGCATGCAGGTCTGATCGATGGGATTGCCATTGCAGAAGCCCAAGAGATCAACCGGCCCTTCCGCTGAAAAAGAAACCTTGCGGCAGTCGGTGGGGACAACGTTGCCTTGAGCATCTACTACCGCCAGCTCGATAAAACACAGATCGTACCCGTCACCGTTTATGGTCGAAATATCCGCCTCAGCGCGTACGGACGCCGCCCCACCGGTGGTCACCACCTTGTCCGTAGCCCAAGGCTTGCCATCCTTTTTTACCACCACGCTTATTTCACCGGGTTCATACACGACCTTGTCCCACACAAAACGGTAGGCCGTGCGAGAAGCCCCGGAACTTTGCGGGATACGCTCTCCTTTGTCCTCCGTGTCCTTGCGGCACACGCCCTGACTCTTGCCATTCACGAAGAGCTCAGCCTCATCGCCGGAGCTGAAGCACATCACGGGGGTCACCTGCCCCTCCCTGCCCGGCCAATTCCAGTGCGGCAGCAAGTGCGCGAAACGGGCATCCGCATCCCACCGACTCTTGTAGAGGTAGAATACGTCCTTCGGGAAACCGGCTAAATCGATGATGCCAAAGTAGGAACTGCGGCTGGGAGCCTTATTGCCCATGTCGTTGAGGTGATCCATGATCGCCTTCTTCTCCTCCTCGCTCAGCGCCTGCAAATTACCCACATTGGAAGCGTCCTGATTGTAAGGTGTTGGCTCGCCAAGGTAGTCGAACCCCGTCCACACGTATTCACCGGCCGTGTTGGGCGCCTTGTCGTGCGCGGCAAACTCCACATCGGCGCAATATCCCCAAGGCACTGCCGCCACACCATACGCGCTCACTTGAAATGCACTCGCTCCCTCATCCCCGCGCCATCCCAGAGGAAACAGGTAAAACCCTCGCGTCCCTATGCCGGACGCCGTCTCAGAGCCATAAAAGGGCTTTTCGGGGCGCTTCTGCGCGTACTCCGCGTACATCCATGGCTTGTAGTTGAACCCCATCACATCCAAATCATCGCCAAAGCCGTTCCAAGCGCCCTTACCGTTGTTCACGCCCACGGTGTAGGGGCGTGTGACATCGTATTGACGAAATTCATCGCGCAGTTCCTTGTTGACGACGCGACCGCGAGCCGTGACGATTTCGGAGATTTCATTGCCGCCGCTCCACATGATGACGCAGGGATGATTGCGATCGCGCTTCACAAAGTTCTCCACATCCTTCTTCCACCACTGTTTCCAATCGACGTGGTAACCGTTCACCTTGTCATATTTTTGAGCCTCCCATATATCAAAGAGTTCATCGAGCACGAGCATCCCCTGCTCATCACACACATCCAGAGCCTCAGGAGCCGGAGGGTTGTGCGAGGTGCGGATGGAATTGCACCCCATTTCCTTCAATTTTTTGATCTTTCTCTCCCAAGCCTTCCTGTAGAAAGCGGAGCCAAGAGCGCCCAGATCATGGTGCTCGCATACGCCCTGTATCTGCACTCGTTTACCGTTCAGGTAGAACCCGTTCGGTTTCCACTCAATTGTGCGCACCCCAAAACGCGTATGATGCACCTGAGGGCGCTCTCCCGGTTGGATGATGGTGGTGCTCAGGGTGTACAAGTGCGGGTTTTCGCAGCTCCACAGCTCCGGCTTGGACAAAGTCATACTCTGCTGCACGGTTCGGGTTTCTCCCGGGGCAAGCTGCACAGACACCTGCTGTGCCTTGAGATTGCCGACCTGTTGAAGAATGGTCATCTTAACCGCTTTACTGCCCGTGTTTTCAAGCTCTGTGGACACCTGCAGCGTGGCAGATTCCGGTGAGACCTGAGGTGTCGTCACGCAGATGCCGTTGTAGGCGAGATGACTCGGTGCCGTTTTGGTGAGCCAAACGTGGCGGTAGATGCCCGCTCCCGGGTACCAACGCGATGAAAGCGGCTTGTTGCTGGCCAGCACCGCCACCAGATTTTTCTCCCCCGCTTTCAGATACGGCGTGATATCCACGCGGAACGAAGAGTAGCCATACGCCCATTCGCCGGCCTTTTTCCCGTTCACGTACACGCGCGGGTGGGACATGACGCCGTCAAAGTCAAGGTAATAACGTTGTTTTTTAGCAGAAAAACTTGCCGGCACATCAAAGCTCTTGCGGTACCACCCAAAGCCGTTCCACGGGAGCTTGCCGGTTTCATTGGGCTCATCCTTGAGGAACGGGCTTTCAATCGCCCAGTCGTGCGGGAGTTGCACCGGCTTAAAGCCGTCCGTATTGTACCCGGGCTGGGCCGGATCATCCATGCGGTGCTTCGCCACCGGCCGTACCGGCATATCCTGCATGTCACGCAGGACAATCTCGCGCATTGCAGCCCACATGTTGTGTTTTGTCTCCGGGAACATCAGACGCAGTTTTTCCACCTTCTGTCCGCCCAAATCCAGCCGCGTATGTAACGTTTGCTTTTGAATGCTGCGCCTCTCCACACCACCCGCAGTGTATATCTCCACTTGTACGCGCTGTGGCAACTCTTTTTCCCAATACAAATCCACCGCTTTGAGAGGCAATTCCAAACCAGTCTCCAGCACAAGTTCGTGATCGGATTTGTCATCCGGTGCTGTCCATCGCGTTTCTTGTTTGCCATCCAGCGCCATATCGGGGGTGTGTCCCGGCTGCGATCCTCGTGGAGCATGGATGACCGAGGAAGCCTCCTCCGGAGCCTCCGGTCCGAAATACTTGAAGGACCAGTCGAAATCGAACAGTTCACGCCCTACTTCCGCCGTTGCCGCCTCACCATTCCCGCAGGACTGCAATTGCAGCAGCAAAGCGCCAAGCGCCGTTAATTTGACTATTCTGTTCATGTTGTGGAATTCCATTATTAGTACGGTTTGTGCAAACAAAATCTATCATCAAAGGCTACGCAACTGCGCTTCAAATTGGCGAAATTGGATAGCCTCCAGCAAATCGCCATCTTCAGCGTTTTCCCGACCTGCCAGATCGGCAATCGTACGAGTAACACGCAAAATGCGATCAAATGCTCGCGCCGAAAGCCCAAACTGTTCCACTGCCGCCAGCAGCAACTTCTGCTGAGCATCCGTAAGCGGGCAATAGCGGCGTATCATCTTCCCACTCAAGCGCGCATTGCAGGAAACCCCGGTGGTAGCGTAGCGCTCCTGCTGCACAGCCCGTGCGGCGGTCACACGTTGACGAATTGTGGCGCTATTTTCGCCGTCCGGCTTATGCAGCAACCCGGCCGGATCCACCGGCGGCACTTCGATGACTATATCAAAGCGGTCCAGCAGAGGTCCAGAGATCTTTTTGCGGTAACGTGCAATATCTGCTGGTTTGCAACGGCAACTGTGCCTCCTGTCACCCAAGTAGCCACAAGGACAGGGATTCATGGCCGCTACCAGCATAAACTGGCAAGGAAATTCCACTGAACCACTGGCACGGGAAATCGTAATGCGTCCGCTTTCTAACGGCTGGCGCAAGGTCTCCAATGTGCGCCTGCTAAACTCCGGAAACTCGTCCAAGAAAAGAACCCCATGATGCGCCAGGGTGATCTCCCCGGGGGTAATGGAGCTGCCTCCGCCCATTAGCCCCACATCCGATATCGTATGGTGAGGGGAACGAAACGGACGTCGAGTGAGAAGACCGCGCCCCATCGGCAGCATACCGCACACTGAGTGAATCTTGCTCACCTCCAGTGCCTCCTCGTGGGTCATGGGAGGCAAAATGCCGGGCAGACGTGCCGCCAGCATACTCTTACCACTCCCGGGGGAGCCGCTCATCAGTAAATTATGACCGCCGGCCGCAGCTATTTCCATGGCACGCCGCGCGTAGGGCTGTCCTTTGACTTCATCAAAGTCCGGCAACTCCCCGATGCAATCCGGAGCAGGGGCAGGAGTGTACGAGACACACATCTCCGGCTCCAGCAAGGTCTGCCAAGCCTCCTGTAAATTTGCTACGGGATACACCCGCACCCCCTCCACGACGGCAGCTTCAGCTGCGTTCTCCATACTCACCATTATACGTCTGCGCCCGGCTTCGCGCGCGGCCACAGCTTGTGGCAATATCCCCCGCACTCCGCGCACTGTTCCATCAAGCGCAAGCTCGCCCACGATGCACCAGTCATCCGTCTGCTCCGGCACGCGTCTCCGAAAAGCCTCCGGCAACCCGCTGTAATTGCTCTGGATAGCCATCTCGAGCCCCAAAGCAATGGGCAAATCAAAGCCCGGACCCTGTTTTTCACATCCGCCGGGGCCAAGTTCACGGTCACAGCTATTTGACCGGGGCAAAAGAAATGGCTGTTCTGCAGGGCAGCCGTCACCCTCTGCACACTCTCACGCACGGCAGCATCCGGAAGCCCCACCACCGAAAATCTTCCCACTTCTTCCACTTTCTGCACGTCGGCCTCGACTTGCACCTCATAGCCGGTAATCCCACTGACAGCCGCCGAATGGAGTCGCGTAATCATAGCTTTTATTTCACGATGACAGTTGAGCCAACGGCCATTTTCTCAAAGAGGATGCTGCAAGCCTCTGGTGGAATACGCACACATCCATGCGATGCTCCACTGCGGTACACACTTCCTACGTGCATGCCAATGGCACCGTTAAAACGCATCCAATAGGGCATAAGCGCCCCCTTGAAATGCGTGCCCTTGGGCGCCTTTTGCCATGATTTGGCATCCCTTTTGACGATGACGTTGTTGGCGTCCACAAAACTGCCGTAACTGCCGGAGCGATGTTCACGCTTTTTCTCCGTAATGCGAAAAGTGCCGCGCGGAGTTTCATGCCCTCCCACACGACCCGAGCATACAGGAAAATCCATGGCAATTTGGTCATTGATATACAGGCGCCCTCTCTGCTCACGCAAAAGTATAACTACGCGCGACCTGCGAGGGTTGTATTGCCCGAGGGCGCCACCGCGCCACATATCACGAGACTGACTGTAAGTCGGGCTGTTTGTGAATTCCTCAAAGGTGCGCGCGACCATTTTGTTGTGGCTGGCCGCCTCGAGCTCTGCTCCGCGCCGATAAGCATCTTGCGGCGTACTTTCGTGGCTGCAAGCGCTCAGCAGCGCCGCTGTGCCTATCATCAGGTATTTGTTCATACTTCTCGGTATTTTTCCAATCTCGCTGCAAACTCCCGCGGCAGTCTTGCGCGCACCACGACATCGTTCCCTTCATATTCCGTGCTCAACACCTTGCCATCGCGATGCATGATAGCAATAATTCGGCTTTCTGCCTGAGGAATTCGGTAAACTTGCGTGCTCACCCGATGGGAGAGCATCTCCGCACACGCTGCCAACAGCTGCTGCAGCCCCACTCCTTGTGCCACGCTCATGGGCAAACACGCGCGCCCGGACACTGTCGCAAGCTGCTGTATGGCCTGCTCACCTTGCACGGTGTCCAACAAATCCACCTTATTGCCCACAATAATCATAGGTTTTTCTCCGGCGCCCAGCTCTGAGAGTACCTCACAGGTGGTTTCGTAACGTCGCTGCGCACCCGGGTCACTCACGTCCACCACCTGGATCAAAAAATCTGCCATCAATACCTCTTCCAATGTCGATTTGAAAGCTTCCACAAGACGGTGCGGTAAATTGCGGATGAACCCCACCGTGTCCGTGAGCACCAGGGACTGTCCATCCGGCAATTCCAATTTACGACTGGTGGTGTCCAGCGTGGCGAAAAGGACATCCTTGGCAAACACGTTGGCATCTGTCAACGCATTGAGTAAACTGGATTTTCCCGCATTCGTGTAACCCACGATAGCTGCGGTAGGGACTCCCTGGCGCATACGCTCTTTGCGTTGGGTACAGCGCTGTTTACGCACGCTTTCCAGCTCATCACGGATAGCGTTGATGCGCTCGTGCGCAATGCGGCGATCTACCTCAATCTGCTTCTCCCCTTCGCCGCGGGCAGCGGCTCCCCCGCCCTTGCCGCCTCCGGAGCCACCGCGCTGACGATCCAGATGCTGCCACATGCCAACCATACGAGGCAGAGCATACTGCATGCGCGCCAAGTCAACCTGCATCACTGCCTCGCGCGTCCGTGCGCGCCGAGCGAAGATGTCGAGGATCACTTCTTCGCGATCCATCACGGGCAATTCAATCAGCTTTTCCCACTCCCGCTGCTGACCGGGACTGAGCAAATTATCGAGGATGAGACAATCTGCTCCCACCTGCCGTGCCAGCTCGCGAACTTCCTCTGCTTTCCCTATGCCACACAGATATTTGGCCTGCATCTCACGCGTCCACACCACGCGGCTTTCAGCGATTCCATACCCCAAATTGCCTACCAAATCCCGTAATTCCGCCATCAACGCCTCGCGCTCCATCCTCTGCTCCCCGGGCATACCGATACCCACCAGAAGCGCATGCTCCGGTTTCACCTGACCCTCGCGGATTTCAAAGGACATGCTGCCGCTCCTTGTGCCTCACGCATCAGCTGAAACTCTGCGAACGCGACACAGGAACATCGCGCAAGTAGTCACTGTTCCCCTTGCAGGAACATTCCCCGCAGGAACTCAGAACCACACTCGCCATAAACGTTCCTGTAAGCACGAAAAAGGCTGTTTTCATATGCCCACCATTCAACCCCATTCTACACAGAATTGCAAGCTCATTTTTACGTTTCCTCTTTCCGCGCACCACACGTGTCCCGAAAAAATATTCTCCGGGATCATTCAACCCCATTTCGCATGCGTTTTCTACGGACAAAAGAAGGAAGCCCGACAAGATGTCAAACCACTGACAGCCCGGCACAGGGCAACCGCATTTGAAAGAAGTTCATCAACGGAGAAAATGGCCTTGTTGGCTGATATGATCGTTGATACGCATCAAAAAAATGACAACAAGCAGTCATCGTGATGATGGCTCTCAAGAACTCTCCTGTCTACGTTCATGATTCGGAAAAAACTGCGCAACGCGTACATGATCAATAAATCGTAATTCGTAACTCGTCAATCGTAAATAGCAACCGCATTTCCTAATGCGGTTGCCCTGCAGCCCGGCATCGCTCAACACCGGATGCTTTCCTCCTGTCAAAGCACTATCATGTCGAGAATTCCGCTACGCACCGGCTCGGCAACCTCGCGCATAGCGCGCATCCTTTGCAAATCACAAGCTTGACCTGGGGAGGGAGGAATGGTAGAATGCCCCATGCGGTTGCGGGTGAGCGCCGCGGTGTCGCTATGTACCTGAATCGCGAATTATCATGGCTGGAGTTTAACCAACGCGTCTTGAATGAGGTGCATCGGCGAGATTTGCCTTTGTTGGAGAGGTTGAAGTTTTTGGCCATATCGGCGAGCAATTTGGATGAATTTTTTCAAGTGCGCGTGGGTGGGCTTATGCTTGTGGCTCGCAGTGGAAAAGGGAGGCCCGATCCTACCGGACTAACCCCCGGTGAGCAGCTGGAACGCATACGTTGTCGAGCCGAAAAAATGGTGCAAGAGCAGTATAAGTTGCTCAACGATGAGTTATTGCCGCTCATGTGCGAGGCGGGAGTGGCTCCGCAGGCGGTGACCGAGCTCAGCGAGGGGCAGCGGAGCACTCTGGAGTCCTATTTTTTGCACGACATTGCTCCCCTGCTTACCCCGCTTGCCTTGGATGTTGAGAAGCCGCCGATCCTCCCCAATTTGGACCTCATCCTGGGTGTGGAGTTAGCAACGATTGATAAGCCGGAAAGTCGTATGGTGGCGGTGACGCTGCCGAACTGCCTTCCGCGGCGTATTCACGCCACTTGTCTGGGGCGGGATGGCTACGTGCTGCTGGAGGACTTGGCTGCACATTTCATCGGGCATCTTTTTGAGGGAGAAAACATCCTGCACTGTGCGGCTCTGCGGGTGACGCGCAACGGCGATATTGCTGTGCAGGAGGAAGAAGGGGGCGATTTTGCATGGGAAATGAGCCAGGTGCTTGTGGCGCGCAAGTTTTCGGACTGCGTACGTCTGGAAATACCCCAAAGTGTGCCAAAAAGCTTTGTGACAAAGTTGGCAGAGCTGTTGCAAGCGGAGGAATCAAGCGTTTACCGAGTGCCGGGATACCTGCGCATGGTGGATTTTGGGCGCATGGCGCAGGAGCCCGGGCATGAGCTGTTAAAGGTGGAGCCATGGTCGCCGTGCTACCCGGCCAGCGTGGACGCGGATGTGTCGATGTTTGAGAACATCGCTCGGGGGGATATCCTCATCAACACGCCGTATGAGAGTTACGAGCCTGTGGTGAAACTGGTGGAGGAAGCCGCGACAGATCCCCACGTGCTCGCCATCAAACAAGTGCTCTATCGCACAGCGCAGAATTCCCGCTTCATTGCAGCCCTTTGTCGCGCGGCAGAACTCGGTAAGCAGGTGACCGTGCTTGTTGAGCTTAAGGCGCGCTTTGATGAGGGCCACAATTTGGCTCAGGCCGAGCAATTGCAGCGTGCCGGAGTGCAAGTGGTGTACGGCGTGAAAGGCTACAAAACGCATGCCAAGGCCTTGCTCGTTGTGCGGCGAGAAAATGGGACGCTGCGGCGGTACTGCCATATCGGCACGGGCAATTACAACGAGGACACCGCGCGTCTGTACTCAGACATCTCGCTTCTCACCGTGGATGACGACATCGGCGCCGACATTTCACAATTCTTCAACAGCGTGACAGGTCTCACGGCCATTCGCCGTTTCCGCAAGCTGCAACCTTCGCCTGCGCTCATGAAACCACGCCTGCTCGAGTTGGTGGAAGCCGAGACCAGACGTGCCCTGCGCGGCGAAGCTGCCGGCATTGATGCGAAGATGAATTCGCTGAATGATGTGGAGATGATGGATGCGCTGGAGAGGGCTGCAGAAGCGGGCGTGGACATACGATTGAACGTCCGCGGCATCTGCTGTTGGTATCCGAGTACGGAGGAAGGCCGCGCGCACACTCGTATTGTGAGCATTGTAGATCGTTATTTGGAGCACGCACGCATCTTTTGCTTTCGCAATGGAGGTGATCCGCTGGTCTTTATTTCCAGCGCCGATTGGATGAGTCGCAATCTGGATCGCCGCGTCGAGCTTCTTACGCCCATTGAGAACAGAAAGCTTGCACAGCATGCCATGAGCATACTTGCCGACTGCTTCCGCGACAACACGCAGGCATCTGTCATGCAGGCGGACGGTACGTACAAGAGAGCAGAGGGCGGCACACCCTTCCGGATGCAGGCCTGCCTGCGGCGGAAAGCACGTCGCCACGCCCGCACGCGTGAGCGCAACAGCCGTACCCTGCTGGAGCCTCATCGCCCCAAAAAATCTGACATCTGACCTTAGACTATGAACAATCTGTTGCACGGCTTTCGCCACTACGTCGATTTTCGCGGATGTGACACGCGTTCTCAGTTCTGGGGATTTGTGATTGCCACACACCTTGTCGGAATCATCCTGCTCATCCCGTTTCTGACTTCATTCATGGAGTGCTACAGGGCGATGCTGCAAGATCCGATGATACAGAATACACTGATGGGGATGATAGAGCTTGCTGCAGACCAGGAGGAGTTCGCTCGTGTCATGCAGGATGAATTGATGCCGCAGGTGGAGCAGTTTCTGGAGACTTACTATGCCAACTTTGCCGGGGATCATCCGCTGGCGTTCTGGGGACTCGTGTTGGGCCTGATATGGGCGGTAGCCATCCTGCTGCCCACAGCGGCTGCCACGGTGCGGCGATTGCGTGATGCGGGGCAGAGCCCGTTGTGGGTGCTTGGACCTGTTGCCATGCTTTTGCCGATTGCGGTCGTGAGCCACGTGGGCATGCTTGTCAGCATCGTCACGCTGGTTTTTTGCTGTCTGGGCAGTGCGAGGCAGGAGCCAGGGCAAGCACCTGCATCAGACGCGGGCAAAGATGCATAAGCAAGGTATATGCCGCTAAAAGCGCCGCCAAAACGCCCCATGGAATGATGGCTGCTTGCAGTGGCGTGAAGTGTCCATCGTAGTCGCCGGTGATGATGACGCGCAGCCAGCGCAGAAGGATGAAGTGCGTGACGTACACAAAGAACGCTGCCGGGCCCCACTGTGCCGCCCAGCCGCAGAAGCCGGGCAGGTAGTGATGGCACAGCGCGCCGATGCTCATGATGGTGGCTACGCCCAGCAGCACGAGCGCGCTGCTTTGTACCGGGGGATAAAAGCCGGTAAGGAGGACGACCGGTAAAAGGAGAAGAGCCCCCAGGACGGGTATCCAGGCGTAGCTGCGTACAAAGGCGGTGAACTGCTCGCCGTCCGCATACCGCCTTACGAGTACTCCGATCAGGTAGAAACCCAGGGCGAGCACACTTTCGTACAATCGGAAAGGAAGCCAGGTTATGCCGTGTGTGTGGTGGCTGGCAGCCGTTTCGCAATCCACCTGGCAAAGCACATCGCTCGCTGCAAAGAGAATAACGATGACCCCAAGCATGGCTTTGGAGGGCATGCGTTGTAGAAGGGGGCTCACAAAGGAAAAGATGAGCAGCGTTCGCAGGTACCACAGCGGCACATTGCTGAAATCCCAATAACACCAGGATGCCAGACCGGTCTCACTGAGCAATAGTCGCGGGGAAAGCCAGTTCAAATTCCCGCCCAGCAATTCCGGCAAATGCATCAAGGGCTGCAACGCAATGATGGAGATGAGAGTCCAGAACAGGTAGGGCGGGAGCAATCTCTTTGTGCGTTGCCAGTCCACCCATTGCGCGGTCGTCGCCCGGTGAGTGAAATAGCCCGCCATCAGGAAAAAGAAGAAGATCAAGCTGCGGTAGTTAAAGAGATCAGCGATGTAGGCGGGAAATCCATAGTGACGGTCGCAGTGCCGCACAATCACGCAAAAAGCCGTGTAGATACGGCAAAAGTCAATCCACTCAATGCGTTTCGTGGGCATAAGAGAACGTGCGGCAGGTGTTAGTTTGCATCAACCTCGTCTTCATCGTCCTCTTCGTCATGTACCTCCAGAGTGCGTAGCATGCGGCGAGTGAGGAAGGGGCGCACAACGAGTCCATAGAGCAGGTAGCACAGGAAAAAGAGCGCCGGGGCAATCCACGGGAAACAAACGAGAGCCCCGACCGCGATGATGGCCAGCAAAATAGCTGTGATGGTGCCACGTTTACGGAAGGTGATGTGTTTGAAGCTCGGGTAGATGACACGGCTCATCATGAGCAGAGCTACGATAGTCATGGCGATAGCCATGCTGTACTGCCAAAGCTGGGCGATCACAAGGTTGCGATTAGTGGTGATATCGATGACCAAGTACATGGTGCTTACCACCGCGCCGGCAGCCATGGGCACGGGTAACCCCACGAAATCAGAACTCTGATTGGGCTTGCGTGGGGCAGCGGCCATGCAGTTGAAACGCGCCAAACGCAGTGCTGCACACAGCAAGTAGAGTACAGCTATCGCATCCCCCAGAAACGGCACCGGCAGCTGAAAAAGCACTGCGCGCGCCAGCAACATGGCCGGAGCTATGCCGAAAGATACCACATCTGCTATGGAATCAAACTCTCGCCCGAATGGCCCATCCGCCTTGCACAGGCGGGCTACGCGACCATCCAGAAGATCAAACACGCACGCTGCGAAGATCAAGTATGTAGCCTGCCTGTAATATTCGAAAGCCTCCGGCGTGCCGGAGTCAAACTGCATGCCTTTAAAAATTGTCAAAATGGAGAAGAACCCGCAGAGCAGATTGCCTGCCGTGAGCATGTTCGGCAGGATGGGTATCTTCGGTTCGTCCGGATATTGTGGAGGGAGAGATGAGGTGGTCATGGTTAATGAGTGGATGATTTACAGTACGTGCCGCGAGAAATAAATTGAATCAATCCCCGATCCCGGAGCACCTGCAATTGCTGTCGTACTTTTTCTTCTATGTGGGCATTTTGAGGGTGCCTTTCTCGAAAATAGGGAATGAATGCGTACATATCTTTCAATGAGAAGTTATCCTTCTTGATATTTTCTACACATTTCATAACGTCCAACAACCATCCCCTAGCCGCGAGATGATCAATACTTAAGGCGCAACTTCGTTTGTAAGCCTCATCGACAACATGGCGTGGGACAGGGATGCCCTCGGCAACAAGAGAGATTTTGCCAATTGCTGGTATAGCTCCGTAGAGAATGTTGCAGCCCTGCCATCCGGCACGCCTTGCTTTAGCAGACAGCGGGGTGCGCGGTGCTATAACAGAGGGCGAGAAGAAAAAGTTGGGGATGAAAATGAAATTTTGGATGTGAGCATCTTGCCGCGACATGAAAAGAAGATGAGGATTACTAGCAGAGCGCAGACGCGCCAGCGTGGTATTCCATGATCCATCTACGATGACACGAGGTTGATGCGAGGACTTAACATTTTTACTTTTCAGCTCAAAATCAGCTTTGCATGAGGGGCAAAAGAAATCAGCCACTGGCATATTTGCAGGATACTTGGAAACGGAGCAATTCCCACAAACCGGACAGTACATATTATCCTCTACCCATAGCTCTGTGAGAACTCTGGATTTTTGCGATTTGCTTGTGTACACCGCCCCTAGGCTGTTGTTAAGAGTCAGGGGAGGATCCCACTGGGGATGTGAGATGGAGATCATGCTTGCTGGTCAATTACATCAGCGCCTTACGAGCAGCTTCCAGCAGCTTCTCTTTTGAGGAGCGATCACTGCCGGAGCCGCGGGCCATGTCGGCCTTGCCGCC
>CANQAD010000010.1 GCA_947588735.1 uncultured Akkermansia sp. | reverse complement strand
GTCACGAGTCCCGGACGCCCCACTGCCGCCACGAGGATATCCGCCGTGCGGCAGAGGCCGGGCAGGTCCGCCGTGCGCGAGTGAGCGATGGTGACGGTGGCGTTGGCCTGTTTAGCGATCAGCAGATTCGCCATAGGTTTGCCGACGATCATGCTGCGGCCGATGACGACGGCGTGCTTGCCCTGGGTGGGGATGCCATAGGCGCTCAGCAGCTCCATGCAGCCCAGCGGGGTGCAGGGTACAAAGCCGGTGGGATCCTCCAGGACGAGTTTGGCCACATTGGCGGGGTGGAATCCATCTACATCTTTGCGTGGATCGATGTTGAGAATGACTGCCTGTTCATCAATATGCTCAGGCGGAGGACTCTGTACAAGGATGCCGCGGATTCTCGCATCGGCATTGAGCTTGTGGATGAGTTGCACCAATTCGTCCTGGGTAGTTTCGGTGGGAAGCGCCCATTTTTGAGAGTAGATCCCCAATTCCTCACACGCTTTTACCTTGGAGTTTACGTACACGCGTGATGCCGGGTCCTCCCCCACCAACACAACGGCCAGCCCCGGGATGTGCCCGGATTGCTTGAGCCTCTCAATATCTGCGCGCAGGCCCTGTAGCGTTTTGCGCGCGGTCTCTTTGCCATCAATGATCGTCGTCATAGCGTTTGTGATTTCTCATTTGTAAAAGGAAGCGTAATCTTCATCGCGCAGCGCGTTTTCCAAGCGGCGGCACTGGGCGGCCAATTCATCTGAGCTCAGTTCGGCCGGTACCGAAAGGGGGTCCCCAAACTCCAGCGTTACCTTTGAAAACGGCAGCGGCACGTAGAAACGATCCCACGAGCGCACCCGTACGCAACGCGAGTATCGAATCCGAATCGGCACAATGGGTATTCCGCTGAGTGACGCGAGTTTGATGGCCCCGGGACGGCAAGTATAAATCGGTCCCTTCGGTCCATCCGGCGTAATGCACATGCTTTTGCCAGAGCGCAGTTCGCGCACCATATCCATGAACCCCTCGGCGCCACGCCGCGCGCTGGAACCGCGAACTGCACTCATCCCATAATCCTCCGCCACCGTGGCCAGCATGGCTCCGTCCTTGCTTGCGCTGGTGAGCATGCTCATTTTGGCCTTTCCGCGGATGATGTAGCGGTAAAAATAGCAGGGCGTGAAAATGCGGTTGTGCCAGATAGCCACAATGGCCTGGTTCTCCCGCACCATCCGGACGTCTCCGCTCACTCTCTTGCGCAGGGTCACACAAACCAACGTGATAAGAAACCAGACGATGTGCCCCAGCGGCCTGGACCACCATTTTTGCCGGATATCGGAATACACTCTCATGAAACGAACGCGAGCACGACCCTCACATCGGATTTTGCGCTGTAGCTTCGTCTGAAGCCTGATGGATATTGTTGCCTGTGGGATCCACAATATTGACCTTCGCAAAAATTAGCAACGCCCGGTTCTTTTTATCCGTTCCGCTTGAGCGAAACAATCGACCCACCAATGGCAGGTCTCCAAGAATTGGCACCTTGTCTTCGTAATGCACGACTTTGGCCTCCTTCATCCCGCCCATCACAATGACCGCGCCATCCTGAATGGTAAGGACCGTGTTGGTCATGTAGCGCTTGAACAGGGGCTGATAAATGTAGTTGTCCGTCAGCTTCACTCTTTCTACGGTCGTATTCGTTGGTAAAGCGGCATAGATAGATGAGCCCCAATCGACGAATCCCTCAAAATCATTCACCGTGGTCGTAATGGCCAGTTTGACCCGATTCCCATCCGGAGAAATCTCTGCGTTATGCACTTGCACAATCGTGCCGATGCCTCCGACATTATCCTCATCCATCCCGTAGCGTACAAATTCGGTCGGATTGGCGCCTACGGCAATGGCCGTGGCGCCAACGTACACCGGAGTGGGTACGGGCTCAATGACGCCATCTTTGTTGTAGTCCGTCATGTCCCCCGGGTTGCCTTCTATGGGTTGTTCCATGGACTCCGCAATGCGTGGTTCATCATACCTGGAGGGATAGATAAGCTCACGCACATTCACAAATGTGGCCTGCTCTTCTGACCCGGCGCTGAAGACGAGTTTCGGACTGTTGAGTGAATCGATCGCATCCTTTTGAGCCAAACCGCGCATTACCATGGATACGTCCACCGTGGACCATACGCCGCGTAAACCAAACACCGTGGGCGAGAGCCCTTCAGCAGACGCTTCATCCAAGTAGGTGCGTACCTGCCCGCGCTTCATCAATCTGTCCAGACTATTCTGGCCGGCCACCTGACGGATAGAGCGGTTGCCGGACGTGACGACTGGCGGCATATCTCCCGTATTGGAATAAAATGGGGTTACGACAGGCATTCCCGTCGCGTTGCTCATGGCTTGGTCCGTGCCGCCTCCGGCAAAAAGCTTGGAGCCTGCATCCACGCCGAGCAGCCATTCAAAGCCCAAGTCTTCCAAATCCTCCTGCGTCGTTTCAATCACCTTCACCGTGAGCACCACCAACCTGTCTTCCACAGGAGAGACATCCGCAAGCAATTCCTCCAGCTGGGCGATGTTTCGCTGAGTGTTGCGCACCGTGAGGCGGCGTGAGGCGGCGCGATACACGGCGCTGGCGCCTTTCGGAAAGGTGATATTCATCTTCTTGAGGGCTGCTACCGGGTCAATGCGTGACACCGAAACGCCGCCGGAGGTGGCAAAGGCGTCGCTTTCATCATCCTGGCTGCCGGAATCCCCCTCCTCGTCAAAAAAGTGAGGAGGCACATAAAAGACACGATCCACCAAGCGGCCGTAGTCTTGTCCGGAGTACGTGATCTCAATGCCCATGGGCACGTAATAGTAGTCCACCTCATAGAGCTGAGCTATTTCATTGAGAAGATCCTTCATGGATATTTGATCCAGTCGGAAGGAACGTCGGCGCTGCATGAGCTGCTTGTAGCCGGGGGTATTCGGTGATCCGAAACCAGCTACAATATTGATGGGGCGTTGATTGGTGGCGGAGGCCTCGCCTTGGAATCGGCGTACGTGACTCTGGAGAATGTCGATCACCTCGGTAATATCCGCATCTTCCACATTGATGCTCGGCACGATCATCTGCTCAAGCGCCGCAGCATGCGCACTCTCCTCGTCCCGGATGGCGGCCTCGCTGCGGGCATTGGTTTCCGTTCCCGCGATTTCGGTGGGCGGCGCCTGGATTTCCACCTTATGCGAATCATCCCACATGCCATCCACCTCCGCCAATCTGGCGGCTCTGTTCGCATCGTATGCAGTGCGGTAGTACGCGGCGCGACGCTTCTCCACA
Organism: uncultured Akkermansia sp.; assembly: GCA_947588735.1. Lineage (GTDB taxonomy): Bacteria > Verrucomicrobiota > Verrucomicrobiia > Verrucomicrobiales > Akkermansiaceae > Akkermansia. Next base: position 42,615 of record CANQAD010000010.1, on the reverse strand, counting down.
GCTTCCATGCCGCGTCGTGCCGCCTCGTTGGTCTCATCCAGCCGCAAAACGCTCTGAAAAGTCGCAGTAGCCTGGTCGAATTTTCCAAGATCGTAGTAGCCATACGCCAGCGAAAGCAACCGGTTCACTTCCTCCACATCGCCCACGTGCCGGGGAGTAAGGGCGGGGTTGTTGCGCACGGTATCCTCCGTGTAAACAAGCTCGCGCTTGGAATCGGAGCTGTTGGGATTGAGTTGGACGGCCTCCTTGAGGAAAGTGATAGCTTCCTCGGTGCGGCCTACACTGCGGTAGTCGATGGCGCGGGCGATCAGCGCGTCTGCGAGGCTGACGCGGATGAACTCGCGCTGCTTTTTGGTAGCAGGGGCTTCCGGCAGCACCGACAAGGCGTTGCGGTAGTAATCCACGGCTTCGCTGTAGCGTTTTTCACTATAGGCAGTGCGCGCTTTCTGCACTTGCTGGAGGGAGTCGCTGATGGCTGCGTGACGACGGGCTGCCTCACTTGCAGCCGTGCTCCCAGCGCTTGTATCTTGAGCAAAAAGTACGGGCGCGAGCCCTCCCGCAGTCAAAGCGACCGCAAGCAAAGCGACTGGTAGAGGCCCGACCATCGAAGGTACGCGTATCCTACCATATTCCTGCACAGAAGTCACTCTAAAAGTTTACATGCCTGAAAAAAACTTCCGGCTTCCTGAAGGAATGAAAAAGCAGCGCCAAACAGGGCAACCGTATGAGAAAGCGAGGTTGCCGTTTACGATTTTCGATTGACGATTACGATTTGTTGATAATGTGCGCGTTGTGCAGCATATTCATGCGTTCGCCAATGCGTAACTCCATACCATTCGTGGTGGGGTGGTAGTACACGCGTCCCTCCGGCAGGTAGGCCTGCGGCACGTAATGATTCTCGCCGAAATCATGCGCGTATTTGTAAGTGGTTTCCTCCTTCGTGGCTCCGCGCAGTCGAGCCAACTTCTTGCGTGTCGGGGTGGCCAAATGGTCTGGCACAGCAAGTGTTTTGCCCTCCTTTACATCGTTCATGGCGGCCTCCAGCGCCATGTAGGCGGAGTTGCTCTTGGGTGCAGTAGCGATGTACACCGTAGCGTGGGCGAGTGGAATACGCGCTTCAGGCATGCCCACCATTTCCGCGGCGTTGGCCGCTGCCAACGCTACACGCAGGGCGTTGGAATCTGCGAGCCCTACATCCTCGCTTGCGCAAATGACAAGTCGCCGTGCAATGAAGCGTATGTCTTCTCCAGCATTGAGCATGAAAGCGAGCCAATACAGAGCAGCATCCGGATCACTGCCGCGCATAGATTTGATAAAAGCAGAGATGGTGTCATAATGACCATCGCCGGCGCGATCATAGCGCACGGCTTTCTGTTGGATGGACTCCTCGGCCACCTGCAGCGTGATGTGGATGCGCCCATCTTCCCCTGGCGGAGTAGAGAGAGCTGCAACCTCCAGCGCAGTAAGAGCCTTGCGTGCATCGCCATCCGCTTTGCGGGCCATGTGTTGCAGCGCATCCTCATCCACCAGCAGGGGCATGTTCCCCAGACCCCGCTCTTTGTCGGCTGCAGCTCGTTTGATTAATGCCACCAAATCTTCTTCCGGCACCGGCTCAAGCGGGAATATCTGGGAGCGCGAGAGCATGGCGGAATTGATGGCGAAATAGGGGTTTTCAGTCGTTGCACCGATAAAGCGCACGGTGCCGCGCTCTAAATGAGGCAGCAGCACGTCTTGCTGCGCCTTGTTGAAGCGGTGCAGTTCATCCACAAAGAGAATGGTTCGCTGATTGTGCAGGCTGAGGCGTGTCTTGGCCTCGGCTATTTTCTCGCGAATCTCGCTCACATTGGATTCCACTCCGTTGAGCATCACAAAATAGGCACTTGTATGGCGCGCAATTACGTAGGCGAGCGTCGTTTTCCCTACACCGGGCGGTCCATAGAAGATGAGTGAGGAGAAACGATCTGTCTCGATGGCCCGGCGAAGCAATTTGCCAGGACCAAGCAAGTGGCGCTGCCCTGCCACCTCCTCCGGGGTTTCTGGTCTCATGCGCGCGGCCAGGGGCATGCCCGACTGCCTCGTGGACAATTCGGGGCGGTTTTCGCCGAATGGGGTAAATAAGTCTGCCATATCTGTAAAACGAGTTGGGCTGGTGGCTACAGATGCTGCAGCAGGACGCGCAGGCGCGTATAAATGGTCCTCTGTCTGTCTTGCAGCGGTCGTAACTCTGTCTCTCGACGAGCCACTTTGCGACGCGGAGTCGTATAAAGTTGTCGGTAGGCCGCCACGCGCGAGACGATGAGCCCCTCCAGAGCGGCAAGAAATTGTTTTTCACAGATGTTACACATCTCGCGCACCAAATCCTCGACCGAAGTGCAAATATTGTTGGAAGCAACACGCTGGAGGGCACAACCGATTCCCCACGTCGCGATAGCCAGCAGCACACATGCCACCGCCGGGATATCATGCCCCAGACAACCCAGTGAGCCCGCCAGTATGAAAAATGCGCACATACAGGTGACACAGCCGCGCATCCATCCCACGTTTGCCACAAAGATGCTGAACATACGCCCACGCAATCCAGCGGCGGCCATTGGTTCATACATCTGCCGACACAATCGCTCTCGCAGCGTCTGCAACTCGGACTGAAGCGCAGCATCCGGGAAATCGCCAATTTCGCATTCCAACGATTTTTTCATGCGTGGACGCACGTGTCGCCAGTGCGCCTCGCATTGCGCAGTGAATTGCTTGTCTGCCTCTTCTTGCATGTGTTGCAGTGAGGTGTCCATATGGCGGTACAGAGCTTTCTCGGTCATGCCGCCCATTAACTCCAGCCGGAGCAGTGTGCCGGGAGAGAGCGCCCAGCCAATCGAATGGCGCACTTCAGTCAGCAGCTCTCCCAACGTTTGCATGAGTGTATGCTCTGCCCCGCGCGTGTACTCTGCCAGACCGATCATCTGGCTATGCAGGAAGTTGTCGATTTCTTGCTCAATGCCGGCCATAAAGCCGTTATCCATGCGGCTCAGACCCTCGCGTGCACTGAGGACACGATCTGCTCGCTGCACCAGATCCATACTGCGTTCAGCGAGCACACGCAGACTGGTGTAGAGACCGTGCGAGCTTTGCAAAAGTTCCTGCACGCAGGTGCGCAGAGCATTGACGGCAGTCGGATCGTCTTTTCCGGGATAGATGAGAATGCGTATGCCATCTGCACCTCGTTCATGGCTTAATTCGCGTAAGCGTTCCTTGAGGGCGATGGCTTCCCGAGCGTCCAGACGATCCACCTGTGCTGCAACCAGCATCCAGGCAGAGCGATTTTCCTGGGGAACCGAAGCCAGCAGGTCCCACACGGGGGAGGAATCCAAGCAGCGGGCATCCAGTACCCCGAGCGCCACGTCGGCTCCTTGTAACAAAAGCTCGCTTGTATGCCTGACATCTTCGCGTCCCAAATCAGCAGTATCCACCAGTTCCAGACCATACAGCGTTGCAACGGGGATGAAATGAGAATGCGAGGCATCGCCATCCCGACAGATGAAGCGCCAACACGCATAGCTCCCTTCCATGGCAGCTTGCGCAATCACAGGAGCGCCGACCAAATTCGCCAGCAAGGAAGATTTCCCGCTGCCCTCACCGCCCAGCGCCAGCACTCGGCGGTCATGGTCCAGCGCGCTGAGCATTTTTTCCACTGGTTCGCGGTATTCTGCCAGCGCTTCTTCATCATCAATATCCACACAGAGCTCCAGAGCCTTCTCTGCCCACAAACGGACAAGGCCTTCTTCGGTCTGGTGCGGTCTTCTTAAATCCACTCCCAAAAATTATAGTAGAAGCCTCTGCTCTTGTCGAACAGAAAAATTTCGCTCACGCACAAGAAGGCGCTCGCGAGGATGCACCCTTCCGCGCACGGGTCTGAAAGCGAAGCGCTCTCTTAGTAGCGAGCCACCACTTCTTGCATGGCGTCCATCTGGCTTTCAATGGATTCCACGAGCGCAATCTGCGTACGTGTCCTGTCCAGATTATGCTCCGGATGGTAAATCTTGAAGTACGTGTCGCCCACCAGGTAATCTGTGAGAAAACGCATGCCGCATTCCATGGTAAGCAATTTCCCCGAAAATGGCAACAATTCTTTCTCCAGCGGAGTGAGGAATGTAGCAGCCTCACAATATCCCTTGGCCAGCGCCTCAAAGTACTCCATGCGCATCGTCACAAGACTCGTGTCTTTTTCGTCCTCCGCCGCCGGGGAAGTGGAAGTGCGAATCATGTCTCCAAAATCGTACAGCGAGCTGCCCGGCATTGTGGTGTCCAGGTCGATGACGCAAATGCCCTCCCCCGTCACATCATCCAGCATTACATTGTTGAGCTTCGTATCGTTGTGCGTCACACGCAAGGGAAGCTCGCCACTGGCCAGATAGTCAACCACTTTGTTGCAGTCTGCCTCGCGCGAGAGAAACCAGTCGATTTCCTTCTGCACCAACTTGGTGCGCCCAAGCGGATCGGCCGCCACCGCCGCTCGGAAAGCAGCAAAGCGTTTGGTGGTGTTGTGGAAATCAGGGATAGTCTCAAAGAGAGGGTCGCCCGGAAGATTGGCGCCAAGCTTTTGAAAGTTGCCAAACGCGCGCGCCACCTCCACACACTGTCGCGGGTTTTCAATCGTGTCATAGGTGCGTGCACGGTCAATGAAGGTGTACACACGCCATACGTTTGCTTCTGCGTCTTGCGCGTAGGGCTTGCCGTCCTTGGCCGGCACCAGGGTGAGCGTACGCCGATAAGCATCCTTACAACCCTCGTCTTGCAGCACGCGCAAGGCCTCGGTTGTTACCCTCAGCACATTCTCCATGAGGGGAATGGGTTGTTTGAAGACATTGCTGTTCACGCGCTGCAGGATGTAATGAACGCGCAACCCCGCTTGATCCACCTCAATGCGGTAGGTGTCGTTAATGTGACCAGAGCCGTAGGCCGTGCCACACACATAGTCAGCGCGCAGGTCAAAGAGATTTGCAATGGTTTTCAGATCGAACATGGTTGACAGTTGTTAAAGTTTCTCCGGGTACACGCCCTCCTTCACCAGTTGGGCGATGTTTTTCACCACGGCTGGTTTATCACTCGGGTAGGTGACGCCGAGCCAGTTGGCGCTGGTTCGAATGACGCGGCAATCTGCCACGCCGTTGTGGATGAGTTCATCCACGACGGTAGGGATGTAGCACTCGCTCTTCAGCTCGGCGCCGCGCTCCTCCATGAAGTGCGTGAAGTGCTCCTCAATCTGCCCGATGAAGCTCGCCGGGAACACCCAGAAGTTCATGGACACAAGCTCTTCGGGATCCACCTCTTTGCGTTCGCCGTGCAGGTTGTCGCCTCGGCACACGCCGTCCTGCTCGCGCATGATCTTTGTGTACTCCTCCACACTGTCCAGGTAGCCGTTCTTAATGCCGCAGATGCCGCGATTCACATCCCCGTGGTCACTCAAGGTGTTTTTGAGCGGATAGCCGATCATACCGTAGTGACTCTTGCCGTCTTGGTCCGCCGGTGCAGTCAGGAATTCGGTCGCTTTGCGGAATGCATCGGCCCCATAGAAATCGTCTGCATTCACCACCCCAAAGGGCTCGTGGATCACGTGACGTGCAGCGCGCAGAGCATGCGCCGTACCCCACGGTTTCACCCGCCCCTCCGGCACGCTGAAACCAGCCGGAAGATCGTCCAAACTTTGAAAAGCGTAGTCCACTTCTATTTTCCCTGCAAAACGTGCCCCCACCTGGTTTTTGAACGCGTCCTCAAAGTCGCGACGTATCACGAATACCACCTTGCCGAACCCAGCGCGTATGGCATCATACACGGAATAGTCCAATATAACCTCCCCATTTGGGCCCATGGGGTCAAGTTGCTTTAGTCCGCCGTAGCGGCTGCCCATTCCTGCTGCGAGTACAAGGAGTGTCGGTTTCATGGCTCTATGCACCCACATTCTACCATTTCTTACACCTGTTGGCAAGCCGGATGTTTGAGCGTATGCGGCAAAACCGCCTCCGTCCCAAGAAAAAGCACCCCCGACAGGTCGTTAACGGCACATTATGAAGCATAATCCTTTGGTTATTTACGATTTACGATTGACGATTGACGATTTACAATTTGAAAAAGCTAGCGAGCCGGAGGCTCGGGAAATGCGGAGCGGTAGCGACGGAGAAGGGCGAAACCGCGCGCATGCCTAATGAGAAAGCTGAGTGAGGGAGCAAAGTTGAAACACAAGGGGATTTTGGAGTTACGATTTTTGATTTTCGATTTGGGAAATTTGCGCGCTGGCGCGCTGGGAGGCGAAGCGCGCTGCCATTTTTGTCCGAAGAAAACGCATGGGAAATGGGCTCAATGAACCCGGAGAATATTTTATTGGGACGCGTGTGTGCGTGTGCCCCGTGGGGGGATAATGCTTGACAAAGGAGCTGCTGGGGGTAGAATGAAGCAGAAATGGTCAGAATCACCATGTTTCTGAAGCAGATGCTGCGGGAGTGGCTGAGTGCTCGGCAGAAGTTGCTGCTGATAGCTGTGCTGGGGGTAACGGTGCTGGGGTACATCTTGACAGACCCGGGGCAGGGTATCGAGGAGATAGGGTATCGGCTGGCTTGGCTGGTGCTCACGGGGGTGGGGTTGGGCATATTGTACTGTGTTTACCATAAAAAGGCCGAGCTCAATGCGCAGAGGTCGGCTCTGCTGATGCTGCTCATTGTGGTCCAAATTATGATCATCTATTGGTTGCAAAATTTGCTGCCGATTAAGTTTGGGTCCTATTCAGTGACGAATGGGCAATTGTTGCTGGTGCTGCCCTATGCGTTGGCTCCCGGGATGACCGCTGTGATGCTGGGCAAGAAACTGGGAGTTTTCGCCGCGCTGTGCACAACGCTGATTGGCATGGCCATGATGCCGGCAGACTTTACCATGGCTAACTACATGGTGCTCAGTCTGATGGCTGGGTTGATCAGTGCGTTGCTCTGTGATCGCGTGGAGCGCCGGGAGAAGATTCTGTACGCGGGGTTTGTGACAGGAGCGGCGGTGTTCGTGGCGGCGATTGCGCTGGGGTGTTTTCGCGGTTCGGGACTTTCCACCCTGCACGATGGTTTTCACGTGGGTGGATTTGCGGCTGAGGCTGCGGCTGCATTGGGGATGAGTTTCATGGTGTGCGTGTTTATTGGCGGGTTGATGCCCATGCTGGAGCGCCTGTTCAACATTTCTACTCACATTACGTGGTTGGAGTGGTCGGATATGAACCACCCCATTCTCAAAAAGCTGCAGATGACCGCTCCTGGCACTTTCCACCACAGTCTGTATGTGCAAAGGCTGGCCGAGGCGGCTGCGGAGGCTGTCGGCGCCGATGTCACACGCGCCGGAGTTTGCGGGTTGTACCACGATATTGGCAAACTGAATCATCCGCAGTTCTTCACCGAGAATATGGGTAACCAAGCTTTTTCACCGCATAATGAGCTCACGGCCGAGGCTTCCGCTCGCATCATTATTCAGCATGTGAAGGATGGGGTGGAGATTGCGCGAAAATACAGACTTAACAGCCGCATCATCAGCGTGATTCGCGAACATCACGGCAAGCTGTTCACCTTCTTTTTCTACCGCAAAGCCATGGATCGCTACGTGAAGGAGAAAAAGAAATTTGACGAAGGGCTTATCGACACTTGTCCCGAGGAAGTGGATAAGGCGCTTTTCACGTACGAAGGGCCGATACCGCAGACTCGTGAATCGGGCATTGTGAGTATGGCGGATGCGGTGGAGAGTGCAACGCGCTCGTTGGTGAATCCTACGGAGGAGGAACGTCGGGCAATCATCGACAAGATATTTCGTGAGAGGATATTGGACGGGCACTTGCGCGATTGTCAGCTCACGCTGGGTGATCTCGATAAAATTAAGGAATCGTTCCTCACCACGCTCAGTACGATGAACCACAACCGCATCGCGTACCCGCCTGCGGCGAATCAGGAAGATGACGAGGCTGCTCCTGTCACCCCGGCAGAGCAGGCCAGAACGGCATCATGAAGCAGCAGTTGCGCAGCGTGAGCATGGTGCTCGCCTTTTTGGCAGGCGGTCTCTTTCATGAGCAATTAGCGCCCTTTGAATGGTGGTTGCCCATTGGGATATGCGTGATGCTCAGCATCACATTCATCGGACTGGATGTGCGAAAGCTCAGGCCGGTGCGCATGCATTTCTGGCTGTTGTTGAGCATTCAGACTCTGGGGGTAGGAAGCTGGGGATTCGCGAAGATGGCGGGTTACCCGGTGCTGGCGGAGTCGCTGTATTATTGTGCTGCGGCGCCCATTGCCAGTGCGAGTCCGATTATCGTGGGACTGTTGCGAGGGAATGTTGAGTTTTCCACCACGGCGATGGTACTCAGCCAAGTGGTGTTTGCCATCGTTACGCCCTTTATCTTGCCGCTGGTGGTGCATGGGGACTCCTTGGGGTACTTGGAGCTCATGGGCGTGGTGGCATACCAGATTTTTATCGTGCTGGGGATCCCGGCAATTCTCTCCGTAGTGCTGCGGCTGGCGTATCCGGCGTGCCGGGCATGGGCGCCGAGGCTGAAGGACGCTTCGCTGGGCATTTGGGTGGTCAATTTAACCGTGCTCACGGCCGGCGGAGTTGAGCGCATTATTGAACGCGGCTACAGCTTTCGCGAAATGTGGCCGATGATGCTGGGTGCGGCCGTGGTATGCCTGATCGGCTTCACGGCGGGGTATCGGCTGGGTTATCCGGATCTGAAACGCGAGTGTTCCCAGGGCCTTGGTCAGAAAAATACCGTGCTCACGCTCTATATGGCTGCACAAAGTTACGCTTCACCCCTAGCCTACATTGGCCCTGTCTTTTACGTCTTTTGCCACAATATGGCCAACGCGATTCAACTCGCCCTGGCGGCCAGGGAAAAAAGATAAGTTCCTCTTTCTTTTTACGTAGCTTGTTCTGCCCGCGTCTTGTCTCACGGGGCAACTTTGTTGAGAATATCGCAGAACATGGTATAGAGCTCCTTGCTCTCCTGTTCGCTCAGCTCAAAGTCATCCATGAGCGCCTTCTTCCCGATGATACGCCCTCCCAGCGATTGTCCATTGCCTGCGTACAGGTAAAAGATGCGTGTGGAATCGTCGTTGCGGTTGCCCTGAGATTCGCTGAGATAATACTCTTCGCCCACCTGGCGCACTTTATCGGGGGTGAGGATCTCGCGCACCCGAGCAATTTGATCGGCGTTCAGACGGTAAATCTGCCCTTTTTTGAGAAGCCAACCCGGGAGACGCGGGGTGATGGCAAGGCGGTCGGACTGCAAGGCTTCCGTCACCGCCTCGCGACTCACGGAACCGTATGGGAGCGCGCACATCGTGAGCGCACAGGCTACTGCGCAGCTCACGGCAATGCTCGTTGACGGCAGGAGTTTCCTCATAGGGTTCGTTGCTGCGGCAGGTACGCTGGTTTTACCAGAAGATGATGTAGAGAGCGACGGTGAGCAGCACCACTACCCAGCCGAAGGCTTTGGCACGGGTTGAGCTTTCCATCTTGATAATGCCCTTGTCGGTGAGGCGCACAGCTTCTCCGCCACGCAAGTGGTGGATGAGGGTAAGGATGGCGCCCACAATGAGGATGGTGATGAGGCAGACGGCCATGCGATTCAGGAAAGCCATCTCAGGGCAACATTCCTTGAGCAAACCATACTCCACCACGTTGATGGCGATGCCCAACCAACCGAAATAGCGCGGACATTTCGGTACAAAGAAGCCAAACACAAACACCGCCAGCGCCCCCGGACTCAGGAAGCCTTGGAACTCCTGGATGTAGCTGAAAATGCTGTCCAGCTTGTCCGACAGGAAGATCGCGAGCCAGAGGGCGACGCCCGCAAAGACCAACACGCCGAGCTTGCCGATGCCCACCAGCTCACGCTGCGACGCGGACTTGCGCAGTTTGTTGTAGATGTCCATGGTGAAGAGGGTGGAGGCGGAGTTGAGCATGGACGCCAGCGAACTGACCACTGCCCCGAAGAGAGCTGCCAGAACGAACCAGGCCCAGCCTGTGCCCGGCAGAAGCCGCTTGAGCAGTGTGCCGAAAGCCGAATCGTAGTCGTATCCGCCGATGGCTTCCGTTGTCACGAAGGCGGCATCCGCAGCTTTTTTCGCAAGGATATCTCCATTCGCCCGGGCGAGTTTATCTGCGACAGCGGCAGCCACCACGGTGATTTTGCCTTGGGTGGTCGACGCGCTTTCCGGGATGGCAACGCCGTGTTTTCTGGCTACGTCGAAGAGCTGCGGTGTCGTGTTATCGAGCTCTTGCACCGTGAGCACGCGCGCCAGATCGTCTTCGAGCTCCTTGACAACGGCAGCTTGTTCAGGGGTGGCAGCGGAGTCCACGTTGCGCGCGATGAGTCCTATGCCTTTCTCCACATCGGTCATCAGGAAATCCGCCGTGACATTGTAGAGCGGATTTTTCCCGGCTTGCTCGGCTTTTTGAGCAGTGGCAAGCACGACAGCCATCTTCTGTTCGACGCCCGCGCGCATGTCATCGCGGTACAGATTGTAGGCGAGAATGCCGGGGATGAGGACTACGAAGGGGATGAGCAGTTTGAGCCCGGCGGCAAAGACCACGCCCATCTGCCCCTCGGCCAGACTCTTGGAGGCGAGGGTGCGCTGCATGATGTACTGATTAAGGCCCCAGTAGAAGAAGTTGGGAATCCAGAGGCCGAGGCAGAGCGCGGTCCATGGGATTTCTCCATCATCTGCCGGGCGAATCATGTGCAGCTTGCCACCGACGGCGTTGGTGGCGGTGATGGCGTCCCCGCCGTTGAGGGCGAAGAAACGCTCGATGCCGGAGGCATTGCGCAGGGAATCCACGGTTGCGCCTGAGGTAGCGGAGGCCGTCTTGATGAGGTCATTCGGGTCTGCTGCGCCAATGGCATCAAGAGCAAACCAAGCCACGACGCCACCGCCGGTAATGAGCGCGGCGCCCCAGATAAGATCCGTCCACGCGCAGGCTTTCAGGCCGCCGACAAACACGTAGATTGTGGCACAGGCGCCGATGATGATACAGCCCGTGGCCATGGAGAGGTCGAAGTAGCCGGACACCACTTTGGCCCCGGCGAAGATGACGCCCGCAGTGGGAACGCCCACGAGAATGACGAGATTGGCGACAGCCATGATAGTGCGGGCAGCGCCATTGTAACGCTCCTCCAAAAATTGGGGAATGGTGTACACGCCGCGTTTGAGAAGCATGGGCAGGAAGGTGAAGGCTACGATGACCAGCACAATAGCCGCCAGCCACTCATAGCCTGCGATAGCGAGACCAACCCAGTTGGCAGCCTTGCCGCTCATGCCCACAAACTGCTCCGTGGAGATATTGGCGGCGATGAGGGAGAAGCCCACGAGCCACCAGCTCAACCCGCGTCCCGCCAGAAAATAGCCCTCAGCCCCGCCGGAGCCCTCTCCGGTTTCTGAGGAGCCCGAACTGCCGGATTTCCAAATACCCAAGCCAATGACTCCAACCACCACCAGGCAGAAGACGACCATTTCCCATACCGGTAACACATCCACCCCCTGGGCGGCAGATGTTTCCTGCGCGGCGGCCGTACCGCAGGCAAGCGCTGAGAGCGCTAATGTTGTTGCGAACTTTTTCATAGATAAGTTGAGGAGTGGTTATTATTCCTGAAAGAGAAGATGAGCACCTTGGCCGGGACGGGTGACGATATAAGTCGTTTCAATGCCGAGAGCTTCCCGGTAGCCCTCAAGCATCTCGCGCGCTACTTGTTCCACCGAGTTGCTTTTCACGAGCGCCACAATGCAACCGCCGAACCCGCCGCCAGTCATGCGCGCACCGTACACAGATTCAGCGGAGGGAATGGTGTAACTGAGACCTACCAAGGTATCAACCTCGGCGCAGGAAACCTCAAAGTCATCGCGCAGGGAGGCATGTGATCCGCGCATGGCGATGCCAGCCGCTTCCCAATCTCCACCTTCCAGCGCTTTCGCAAAGTTGGCAACGCGCAGATTCTCACCTACCACATGCCGGGCGCGGCGGTAGCACAAGTCGCCCAGTTTCGTTTTGTTGGCTTCAAGCATCCCGAGCGTAGCCTCGCGCAGGGATTCCACGCCAAGCACCGAGCAGGCATCCTCGCAGTTCTTCCTGCGTGCCGCATAGCCACCGTCCGCCAGCGAATGTTTGACGGCAGAATCAATGATCAGCACGCTCACATTCGGGTCGGTCATGGGAATGTAACGATAGCTCAGATCCTTGCAATCCAGCATGAGCGCGTGCCCCTTTTTGCCGTTGGCAGAGATGAATTGATCCATGATGCCACATGGTACGTGGACGAATTCATGCTCCGTTTGTTGCCCGATGAGTGCACACTCCGTCGGCGGCACATCCGCACCACAGAGAGCAGTAAGAGCCGTGCAAACCGATACTTCAAATGCTGCGGAAGAGGAAAGTCCGCCTCCGCGCGGCACATTGGAGTCCACCAACATATCTACCGGCGGCACCTTCACCCCACGCCGCTCAAGCATGCAAATGACGCCGCGTACGTAGTTGCTCCAGAATGGATCGCCGGGTTGTGAAGCTTCTTCGGGTCTGAGTTCAATGATGGAATCGCCCAAGGAGCCTACCCACCTGTGCTTGCCCGTGGGAGAAGGAGCCACAGAGACAGCGTTAATCATTTCCAGAGCCATGGGAAGCACGAAGCCGTTGTTGTAGTCGGTATGCTCGCCTATGAGATTAACGCGACCGGGAGCAGTGGCAATAATGGCGGGTCTATGGCCGAAATAGCGTTCGTAATGGGGCAAAAGGGAATCGACACCGATACTGCGTTGTTCCAAATCCATAACGTGCTATTTCTAGCAAATTACGCTGCCATTGTAAAGGAAGAAATCCCGCGTGAGATGTATTATTTTAGTCAACGGAGCATGGAAAGAGCTTTCCGGGTGGCTGTGAGTGCACGTTGAATGTCGTCGGATTGATTGTAAAGGGCCACAGAAAAGCGCGTGGTGCCCGTGATGTCCAGGTATTGCATGAGCGGCTGGCAGCAGTGGTGTCCCGTGCGTACAGCAACGTTCATTTGGTCGAGCAGGGTGCCCAAATCATAGGGATGCACGCCAGGTACATGAATGGAGACAAGCGAGCCGCGCGGAGCAGAACCGCCGAGCAGTTGCACGTCCGGAATCTGCTGCAAACCCTCGCAGAGCTCGCGCATCAGTGCCGACTCGTGCCTGTGGATGGCAGAAAGACTGAGACGTTGTACGTAATTGAGTGCCTCCGCCAGCATGATATTGCCGCAGATATTAGGGGTGCCAGCCTCATATTTGAAAGGAAGGCGGTTGTAAGTAGTACGGGCAAAAGAGACTTGGTTGATCATCTCGCCACCGCCTTTCCAAGGTGGCAGGGCCTCCAGCAGGCTCTCGCGACCCCAGAGAGCGCCAGTGCCGGTAGGGGCATAAACTTTGTGTCCGGAGAAGGCGAAAAAATCACATCCGAGCTTTTGCACATCCACGGGTTCATGCGCCACGCTTTGCGCGCCATCAATGCATACCAAGGCACCGACATCATGAGCAGCTCGTGTAATTTCCTCTACCGGCAGGTGCAACCCCAGCGCATTGGAAATTACAGGCACAGCCACCACTCGCGTGCGCCCGCTGAGCATGCTGAGGTAGGCGGGCATGTCAAACTGCAGCTCCGGCGTGAGCGGAATGGGGCGAACTTTTGCGCCCGTGCGCTCGCAGAGCATTTGCCAAGGTACAATGTTAGAGTGATGTGCATCGGTGGATACCAACACCTCATCTCCCTCCTTCACGCTCGCGGTGAGCGCAAGGGTTTGCGCTACGAGATTGATGCCCTCCGTGCAGCCGGACGTGAAGAGCACCTCACGCGGCGAAGCGGCATGCAAGAAACTGGCCACGGCGCTGCGGGCTGTCTCGTGGGTTTCCGTGGCAGCGCGGCTCAGTCGATGGGCGCCGCGGTGTACGTTGGAATTGGTAGAAGTGTAGAAGCGGCGCAGCGCATCCAAAACGCAGGCGGGTTTCTGGGTGGTCGCGGCGTTGTCCAGATACACCGGTGCATCAGTTACAGCAAAAAAGGGAAAGTCGGCCCGGGCGTTCATGAAGCATGACCTCCTTTCAGGTGCTCAGCCATGCGATGAGCTTGCTCGGGCACATACTCCTTCCACTGTTCATCGTCCTCATTGATCATCCGAACGATGTCACGCGGAGTGCGGGTAAGCAATTTTTGGTTGAAATAGGGAACCTCCACAATACTGCCATTCTGCACGAGATGCATGTAAAGAAAACGGTATTTCTCCGGTGGGCGATAGGTGCCTGCGGTGACGAATTCGCCACTGGTGCGGTTAATCCAGGGGGTCACATAGCATTTGGTCTGACTCAGGAAGATGTGGGCCATGCTGCCCAGAATGCCGCCAGGCAGGTCTGCTGCCCACTTTTCTTTGAAAAGCTCATGCAGCAAGCCGATGGAAAGGGCAATGGCCACCGGCTCCTTTGTGTATTGGTTGAGAAGGGTGGAAATGCGGTGGAAATGTGTGATGTTAGTCACCATCACCGTCTTGCCCAACGCAGCAAGCGCATCTACGCGATCCAGAAAATCCAGTAGATCGACCTCTTCCCCGCGCAGGAGGTTGGAGAGGGAGATTTCGCAGATGTCCACCTCGCGCTCTTGCTGCTCGGGGGTGAGATCAGCGCAGAACTTGGCGCGCACGCTGTCCATCATTTCCAAGTGAATCTTACACAGCGGCAGGAAACTGCCACGCATCAGAACGATGGGGCGCTTGTAGAGGAAATCGCTGGGTTGCTGTACGGAGTTGTCTTCCGGGCGAAAGAGCGTGGCCTCCGAAAGTCCGCTGCGTACAAGTTGGAGAGCGAGAATTCGATTGTCAAACATGCTGAACCCGTTCCCGGAAAAGCGCATGAAATCTACTTCGTACAAGCTTCGGTCTAAATTTTCTCCCACGCAGCGTACGAATTCTTCCATGCGGTCGCGCTTGTAGAAAAGCGCATAAAGCAAATTGACGCCAAGGATGCCGAGGACGCGTTTCTGTACCTCCTGGTCGGGCACAATGAGGCGCACGTGCATGACGAGGTCGCTGGGCGGCGCACTGGGTTTGAGTTGAAAACGCACGCCGATCCATGCTGCCCAAGGGCCGTTGTCTTTATAGCCCTTGCATTTGGCCGTATTACAAAAGGAGAAAAAGCAAGTGTTGTCTCCGCGTTTTTCACCCAGACGGTCGATAAGCTGGTCATATTCGTACTCCATCATCTGCTTAAGCCGCTCTTCAGATACATAGCGGCGCACGGAACCGTAAAGCGTATCGCTCACCGTCATATCGTAGGCCGAGATGGTCTTGGCGACTGTGCCCGCTGCGCCAGAGGAACGGAAGAACCAATTGGCGGTTTCCTGCCCGGCTCCTATTTCGGCGAACGTGCCGTAGAAGGAGTCATCCATGTTGATGAAAAAAGCCTTCTCCTGGGTGGCGGCAAGGGTTTGAAATTCAGTGGCCATAGCGGTAGCAGGATCAGAGTTGGAGGGGTGTGGTGGGCAGGTAGCGGAGAGGAAGCGGCATGCGTAGCTGAATGTCGGTGTCGACGTGGGAACGTCCGGAGGCGTCGGATGATTCATCATCGGCAGGCAGGGCGTCTTCCTCGGTTGCCATTTGAGGTTCGCCGGAGTCGGGTTGCAGGTCTCGGTATTTGGGATTGAGGGCGAGCAGGCAGCCGTAGGGATCTTGCCCGATGAGTGCAAGCCCTTTCGGTAACACTGGCGCTATGGGCAACACCCGCGAAAAGGTATTTTGCCCACGGTTGTCAATCAAGTCACGCAAAGAGGGGCTCCCGTCGCCGTGCACGGAGCAGGAGCTGAGTGTGACATCTCCCTTGGGAAAATATTCCACGTAGGTCGGGCGCACGTAGCCGGGCTTGCCATGGGTGGTGGTGGATTCATAGCAGAAGTTGGTAGCTATCTGGCCGCTGTGCTTGCAAATTTCTACAGACTCAACGTTAGGCGGTGGCAGAATTACTTTGTCCTCGTATCTGCCATCAGCCGCGCGCAGCACTTCTCCAAGAACCGGACCGCATACATCTGTTGCAAAAGCTTCCGGATACATGGCTTGGCGGTCATTGAGGTAGCCAATCCACACGCCGCAGGTGAGTGAGGAGGTGTAGCCAAAAATGGAAGCGTCTGCAAAGTCATAATTGGTGCCGCTTTTGACTGCGCCGTTGAATTGCGACGGCAGGTAGGGAAGCATGCGCGTGGAAGAACCCTCCTTGAGCGATTCCTGCAGGATGGAGTGCAGACGGAATGCTGTGCAGGAGGAGGTGCTGCTGTGCATGCGGGCAGAGACGTGCAAGGGGTTTTCCCAGAGAATAGTGCCCCTGCTGTCTGTGACCTTGCTGATGACATAGGGAGTGATGGGTCGCTTGCCACAGTTGGGGAAAATGGTATAGGCCATCACCATTTCCTTGAGGGAAGCGGGCTCTGTTCCAAGGTACACACGAGGGTAGTACGTAGGACGCGCTTCTGTGCTTTCCGGATTACGCGGCGGTGGGGTAATGCCTGCTTTCGTGAGTGTATTGATGAAGGGACGTGCGGCTTTGTTGGTACGTGCGCTCAGCATCATGCCCAAGCGCGCAGAAGCGGCGATTTTCGACCACTCCAGCGCCTGACGGGCCGTCACGGAATCCATGTAGCGCCCTTTCGTCACTTCCATACCCCATTCTCCCAAGATGCCCTCTGACCCGCCAATGCCGGCCAAACGATTATCCATGGCGTCATCCACCAGTCGGGAGCAGGGGGTGTAACCGTTGTCGAAAGCGCACATGTAAAGGAAGGGTAGAAGGGCGGTACCCATGGGTCGCTTTCCGCCCTCAATGATGTCGAAGTTATCACGCTCGAAATCACGCCCGGCTACATAGACGAGCGTGGCGCCAGTCCTGTTGTCCACGGCGTACACTGCGCCGTCCAGATAGCGGTGGCGGTCGTTCTGCGGATCACGCGGGTCGGCATAGCGAGTGTGGTTGTAATCAGCTCGTTGTTCAATGGCGAGCAGCTGGCGCTGCAGGGCCTGCTCGGCGGCACGTTGTAGGTCAGCATCAATCGTGGTATGAATGCGAATGCCGGCACTTTTTACAATTTCTTCTCCGCGTTCCGGGTTATCGTAAAGGCTTATGGCCTGCTGCTGCACAAGAGCGTGCAGAAATGAGGTGTGACGACGCAAGGGGTTAGGATTTACGCCGAGTGGCTGTTTCTTGACGCGATCGGCTTCTTTGAGACTCAGATAACCGGAGCGCTGCATACGGTCGATGACGTCGTTACGCCAGCGCATATTGAGTTCTGGGTTGCGGATGGGGTTGAAATTTTCAGGATTTTTGATGAGAGCGGCCAGACTGGCAGATTCCCGCACGGTGAGGTCGCGCGGCTCTTTGCCAAAATAACCAAGGGCGGCAGCACGAATGCCGTAGTAGCCACGACCAAAGTAGATGCGGTTCAAGTAGAATTCGATAATCTGTTTTTTGTCATAGCGCTTCTCCAAACGCCTTGCTAGAAAAATTTCTACGACCTTGCGCTCATACCGCGTACCACCGCGCACAAGTGTGCGGCGTTCCAAGTCGTACGCATTGCGTGCCAGCTGCTGGGTGATGGTGGAGGCTCCTTGGTTAGCGCGCCCGTGCGAGAAAACGGCTTCCTTGAGCGCACGCATAATCCCTACCGGGTCGTAGCCTTCATGCGTCCAAAACGTTTTATCCTCTTGCGCAACAAGGGCATCTATCATACTGCGCGAGATCTCTCTGATAGGCACATAACTGCGGTTTTCATCAAATATGCGTCCAATTTCACGCCCTTTGCAGTCGTAGATGATACAGGGGTGATCTAAGTTGTTAACGTCTTCCAAGTTGAATTCATCTGCCCAACGGCTGTATTTGGAGGTAACCATCACAAACAGGCCATAGCCCAGACCTGCGCACAGCAAAGCCATCACCAGCCCCATGAGAAGCAGGCGCCATAAAGCCCTACGCCACCCGCTGGAGCGTTTCGAGCCACCCCTCCGCTTTCTTATTCCTGCTCGCTGCCCCTCGGCCATAGCGCGGCGGTGCAGATATTCGTCATCCAACGCCACTACGTGAGCACTGTATCATACTCCCACAAACTTTTCAAGCCTTGATAAATGATAACCAGGCAACAACTTTCAACAAAACGGAGAGAGTGGGATTCGAACCCACGGTGACATCTCTGCCACGCTCGATTTCGAGTCGAGTGCCTTAGACCAACTCAGCCATCTCTCCATGCAGCGCGCCCGCATTATGGCGGCGCGCTCGTGGAAAGTCAAGTCCAAAGAACGTGAAAAATGTGCGTGTTAAGAGGGTCTTTTTCGGACAGTGAACGTGGAACGGAAAGGACGAGGTCTTTGGCTTACCATGTGTCCAAGGCAACCGCATTTGGGAGAAGTTCATCAACGGAGAAAATGCTCTTGTTGGCTGATATTATCGTTGATACGCATCAAAAAAATGACAACAGGCAGTTATCATGGTGACTGCTCTCAAGAACTCTCCAGCATACGTTCAGGATTCGAAAAAAAACTGCGTAATGCGCACATTGTCAATAAATCGTAATTCACAAATCACCAATCGTCAATAGTAACCGCATTTCCCATACGTTTGCCCCGGTCATGTGCCGTCAGCTGTTACTTTTTATCCCGTACGTTTCGGACCCTTCCTTCACAAGCGTTCCTGCATCGACGCTGTCAATCGCTACTACGTCAATTTCACCAAGTTGAGGGCCTCCTTGAGCTCTGCCAAAACGGGGGAGAGAAAAGTAGTATTCGCAAGGGAGGACAAATCAGCGATCCAAATCACCGAGGAGGCTTTGAAGCTGCTTGTGGGCGTAAAAGATACGGGAGCGCAGGGTGCCTTCAGAGACGTGCAGCATCTTGGAAATTTCCTGATAGGAAAGTCCCATAATATCACAGAGAGTGACGACTTCGCGGTGGGCGGGAGAGAGTTGATCGAGAGCCTTCCGGAGACGTTTCTTGATGTCGGTGATGTGGGCGCCGCGCACGGGATCGGCATCCAGGGCCTGGTCGGCAAGTTCACTGTCCTTTTCCAAGGGAGCACCGTTTTCATCATCATCGATGCTGAAGGAGTTCTCGCGCTTGCGCTTGCGTAAAAAATTGCGGGCTTGGTTCGCGGCGATGGTGTACAGCCAAGTGTAGAAAGCGCTCTTCTGATTGAAATAGCGCAGCGAACGAAAAGCACGAAGAAAGGCTTCTTGAGCCACATCGTACGCATCGGCTTCGGAGCCGAGCATCTGCAGCAGCATGGCGTGCAGTTTGCGGCTGTGACGGTGAACGAGTTCGTCAAATGCCCGTGTTTCCCCAGACAAAGTGATGCGGATGAGCTCTTCATCCGGAAGCTCATTCCAATCCTGGGGTGTGGCGTTATCGGGCATCGTGGCGTGATGTTTGCGGGGAGTTCGAGGGAGGGGCGATGAGGCGGACCGACACCGGAGCCGAAGCGCCAGGTGGAAGGTCACACGGGCAGGGAGTACGAGCGCCCATCTCGACCTTCATACCAGTTGATGAAAGCGACGTTGGCCGTTGTATACCCGCCGGGGGTGGGGTAGTTGCCGCTGAAGTACCAGTCACCGCACGGTCCTTCAATGGCAGAGTGCAACCCTTCGAGTGTTTGGTAAATGATCTGCACCTCACAGGGCGAATTGTCCGGTGTGACAAGCCGCGATATCTCGTCGGTGATTTCCTCAGCGCTGAAGGGAGAATAGATGGATTTAACGGGGTTGGTGCGCTGCGCGGGCGGCAGAGTAAGCTGGTGGCGGCACGCATCGTACACGTCGGTGATGTAGGCGTAATCCCCTCGTTTTTTGAGGAGAGATATGGCAGCTTGGAAGGCGATGAACTTACCCAGCTCGCTCATGTCGATGCCGTAGCAGTCTGGATAACGGATCTGCGGAGCAGATGAGAGAATAATGATTTTACGCGCCTTGGAACGCGCCAGGAGACGCAGCAGTGAAATGCGTAGCGTCGTGCCGCGCACAATGGAATCATCAATGGCGATGAGCACCTCGTTCTTTCCAACAGCGCCGTAGGTAAGGTCATACACCTGAGCTGCCAACTGCTTGCGGCTGCTTTCTTCAGAGATAAAGGTGCGCAGTTTGATGTCCTTGTGGGCAATTTTCTCCGCGCGCGGCCAGCGACGTTGGATCAGTTCACGGATAAGCTCGTCAGAGAGCGTGCCCTTGTGAAAGTTCTCAATGACGGCGGCGGTGACACAGTCACGGCGGTAGGCGCGCAGACCTTCCAACAGTCCGTAGTACGAAACTTCCGCTGTGTTGGGAATGTAGGTGATGGCGGCCTTGGAAAAGTTCTCATCGCCTAAGCATTCCACCACCTTTTCCGCCAAGTTGGCGCCGAGCTGCTTACGCTCTTGGTAGATGATGGGGTCGTTGCCGCGCGAGAAGTAAATGGCTTCAAAAGAGCAGGGGGTTGGCTCCAACGGCGTGGTGTAGGGGGCGATGGAGATTTTTCCATCGCTTTTCACGACGATCATGCTGGCGCGCTCCAACTCGTGCACGTCTTCGCATTCTACCTCCATGACGCTCATGAGCGGTACGCGCTCGCTGGCAATAGCCAGGTATTCATCCGTCAGTACGTAGTGACACGGGCGGATGCCATGCGGGTCGCGCAGGCAGAAGAAGTCTCCATTGCCCACGGCTCCCATGACGCAATAACCGCCGTCCCAGTCTTGCGATGCCTTGCCGATGATGTCATAGAGGTCGAGGCGTTGAGAGATGATGCTGGGGATGACGCGCCCCGGGGTATTGTCTCGCAGCTCGCGGTAGATGTCCGTGTGGGCTTCATCCAGATAGTAGCCGATTTCCTCCAGAACGGCTTGGGTATCAGTGTCGAAAATGGGATGCTGCCCGCGTTCAATGAGCGTACGGTTCAGTTCATCCGCATTCGTCATATTGAAATTGCCCAACAACATGAGTGTGCGCGTAGTCCAGTTGGTTCGGCGCAGGAAGGGGTGGCAGCTACCCTCGTCAAACTGGCCGCTGGTGCCGTATCGGAGGTGCCCCATGAGGATCTCGCCGCCGAAGTTGAAGTGCTTTTTGTAGGCATCAGCATCCTGCATGTCCCATCCGCCGCTCTCGCGCAGAGTGCGTAAATTACGCTGCTGGGCGGAAAAGATGTCGGAGAGAGCGGAGGAAGTAGCGTTGCGGGCGCGGAAGACATAGGGCTCTCCCAGCGGCATGTTCAGCTTCACGCAGCCTATGCCCGCACCATCTTGACCACGGTTATGCTGCTTTTCCATGAGCAGGAAAAGCTTATTGAATGCCCACTCCGATGACCCGTACTTGTTTGCAAAATACGAGAGCGGCTTGAGCAATCGAATGGCAGCAACGCCGCATTCATGGTGCAGAGGGTCAGACATGGCAGGTCGGAGGAGGGGTGAGAGAGAAAAGGATAGGCGGGTCGTTGAGGTGATTACTGCAACTAGGACGCTACCCGTACACGGATGTCAGCTCCTTGCTGCAGGGTACCAAGTACATGGGAACGCGGGCCCACACTCATGGCGACATCCACTTGATCGGGGGAGACGATGGCGACCCAGCCGATGCCCATATTGAAGGTATGGAAACGGTCGTCTTCATCCACGTATTGCAGTACTTTCTGTACAGGGTCATTCTGCCAGAAGGGCACCGTGAGCTCTGCCCCCTTGTCGCCCAAAAAACGTTCTAAATTTTCCGGCAGTCCACCGCCGGTAATATGGGCGTAGGCTTTGGGAGTGAGCTTTACGGCACGCATCTGATCCACCACATCGTTGTACAGGCGTGTAGGAGCGAGCGCAGCACGCAGCTCCTCGCGGCTCAGCAGATTCGGGTGTTGCGCAAGAATGCGGCGCACGAGACTCCAGCCATTGGCATGGAAGCCATTGCTCTCGTATCCAATGAGCACGTCGCCTGCCTGCACGCTCGAGGGGTTGATCATAAGTTCCTTTTCCACGCAACCGATGCAGAAACCGGCCAACTCCACCAAATCCTCGGGAACCACACCGGGCATTTCAGCCGTTTCCCCGCCGGCAAGGATGCAGTTGCAGCTTTCCAAATAGTCGCTCATGCCGGATACCAGGCGCGTGATGCGCGGGGTTTCGCGCTTCAGGTTGGAGACGCCCAAGTAGTCCAGGAAAAGCAGGGGATCGCCACCCGTTGTCAGAATATCATTTACATTCATTGCTACCAAGTCTTTGCCCGCCGTCTCCAGCATATCCTGCTCAAAAAGCAACTCCGTTTTGGTCCCCACGCCGTCTGTCCCCGTTACAATGACGGGCTGCTTGTAGTTGCTCAAATCGTACGCTGCAGCAAAAAGTCCGAAAGCATTGAAGAGTTTCCGATTTTTCTGCGTACGCTTGACATGAGAGCTAATGTTCTGGACAAAAGATTGAGCTTCAATAGTATCTACGCCCGATTGCCTGTAGGTGAGTTTCGATGACATGGAGAGGATGAATACGCGGTGAATTCGCCCCCATTATACCCGTCGTGCCTGGGAAAAGCAAGCCGGAATTTCTCGTGCTTCTCTATTTGATGGGAAGGGTTTAGAGAAGGAGAAAGGAAATCATGTATCCTTCATGAAGTCAATGATCAGCAGCCATATCACAGCAGGCGGGACAAAGCTCGGCGAAATGCCCCGGCGCTATCTCGGCAAAGTGAGGTCGCTCAGGGCCGAGAGGGGACTGGCGACCCATTCGCTGGCAGAAGCGGCATCCGGTGGCGTACTCGTAGGGAGCGGGTACACTGCCCGGGATGCCAGTCAGGGGAGATTTCCGGGGCATTTCCGGTCGAATGGTGGCGGAGAGGAGCGCACGCGTGTAGGCGTGCTGCGGGTTGGTGAACAGCTCCTTTGTCGAGGCGCTTTCTACCACGCGTCCGGCGTACATCACGTACACGAAGTCGCAGTTCTGTGCGACGATGCTCAGATTGTGCGAGATAAGCAAGGTTGCCGCTCTGGTTTCGCGTTGCAGACCGCGCAGCAGGGCGAGCACCTGCCGCTGCACGGTAGCATCCAAGGCAGTAGTAGGTTCATCGGCTATGATCAACTCAGGTTTGCAGGCCAGAGCAATGGCTATCATGACACGCTGGCGCATGCCTCCGGAGAGTGAGTGCGGGTATTCCTGAGCTCGTTGTGCCGGGGCGGGCACCTGTACGGCATCCAGCAGTTGCACGGCTCGCGCGTGAGCTTCTCCCTCGCTCATGCCGAGGTGGAGCATGAGGGGCTCAGCAATCTGATCGCCGATGCGTTGCACAGGATTGAGCGCCTGCATGGCTTCTTGAAAAATGACGCCTATATGCGCGCCTCGGATGGTGTTGAGTCCCCGTGTGGGCATGGTGAGCAGATCCTTCCCGCGAAAAAGCGCATGACCAGCGAGAATACGTCCACTCGGTTGTGGCAGCAGGCGCACGATGCTCATGGCAACCGCGCTCTTCCCGCAACCACTTTCCCCCACGATGCCCACACACGCACCCGGCGGGATGCTCAGATTCACATCATCCACTACTGGCAGCAGCCCATGCTTTCCGGTAAAGGCCGTGGTGAGGTGGCGTATTTCCAGCAGGGGGGCAGGTAATGTATCCATCATGTTCGCGTTTCGGTGGGGAGAGGAATAAAAAGCTCAGTTTCCGGGAAACAGCGTCCCTCTGCACGGGCGCGCTGCGTCTCGCGCACGAGTTCGGGATCAATCCAGTACAAGTGGCTGTCCAGAGGGTCGTAGTAGAGGGGTGGACAGAACTTCGTCTCCTTTGTGTTTGGCCAACGGAGCCATCGCCACTGGGCGAAGCGCCAAAAGCGCGAGGACCAGCCCGGTACCCAGGCGAAGGAATCAGCGATAAGCCGTTGCACACGGTGTTGGGAGCGGATGGCCATTGGCAGAGTGGGCGCAGAGCGAGCCTCCATGATAGCACGATCAAGTTCGGGAGAAGCCGTGGCGGTGATATTGCTGGTGCCGGGTAGAGGGTTGCCGTCCGCGTCATAGGCATACTGCGAGAGAAAGAAGGGAGCAGCATCAGGCACCGGCGGACTGAATCCCCACGAAAAAATGCACGCGCTGTAATTTTTGTTTTTCACTTTCAGGTAAAAGATGGTGTCGTCCATCTGCTCAAATTGCAAATCCAACCCGCAGCGGGCGGCATCGGCTCTCAGAATGCTCATGGCAGCGGCATAAGTGGGATCCACACGCGAGCTTACAAGAACCTGCAACCGTGTGCCGTCCTGCTTACATAAAATGCCGTCCTTGTCTTCCTCGGTGTAGCCTGCGGCGGCAAAGCAGGCGCGAGCGCGGGAGGGATCGAAGGGCAGAGCACGGATGTGCGGATTGGTGAAGTCGCCGAAGCCGGAAAAGTACGAGCTCCCGCGCCGATAATCGCCCCGGAAAAGAGTGTCGATGACCTCCTGCACATTGAGTGCATAGTGAAAGCCGCGGCGAATATTCACGTCATCAAAAGGAGGAGTCGAGCAATTCAGGTGGAAGCCGAAGCAGTTGCGCGGCCACTCATTTTGGAATATAATGCGGAGAATGAACCCGGCATGCACGGGCGGAATCTCCAATCCCTCGTACCAGAAGTCAGCATCGCGTCCAGAAATGGCATCCAGCTCCCCAATGCGGAAAAGTTCACGAATTTTGGAGGCTTCGGTGATAAAGGTGTAGGAAATGTGGTCCACATTGCAGGTGTGACGGGTGTAACGTCGATCAGCTGCCCACCAATCTTTCACACGCGAAAGTACAAGTTTGCTGCCCATCACCGTCTGCCCCGCATCTACGGCGTAGCCGCCAGTGACCGGAGCTGCGCGCCACAGGTAGCGTTCAGGGTAGTCTGGCCCGTACTCCGCGTAAAAGCGTGTGCAGGCGCTCGGCAGACTTCCCGCGTAGTAGGCGGCGTAGGGACGTGGAGACGGCAGAGTGACGGCCAGAACATGGTTGCTGTAGATGACGATGCGCGCAAAATTGGCGAGGTAGAAATCCGGGTAAAAGGGATCTGCGCTGTGCGGAGATGTTCGCAGGAAGAGTGAGGCCACAAAGTCGCGCGTGGTGAGGGCGTCGCCGTTAGAGAAACGGGCTGCCGGATCGATGTGGAAGTAGATGGTTCGTCCTCCTGGGGAAACCGCCCAGCGATCCGCCGTGCCGGGTATGAGCTTGCGCGTGCCGGGATGCAAACGCACCAGAGGCAGGTTGATATCATCGTAGATGTAGCGACGGGTGGAGGTGTTGCTGTTTGGTCCGAAGATACGCAGCGTGTTCGGGAAAGAGCGCTGCAGAGCGAGGCGGAGGGTACCGCCTTTGATAGCGGCGGGGTCGCCGAGTTCCGGCTCCGTCTCGCCTCGCACCCATTGCAAGTTGGCGGGCAGATCTTTTTCGGTGAGGAAGATGAGGTAGTTGCCGATTTGACGGCGGTTGCGCAGTTGCTGTGCTTCAAGAGTGAGCAGATTGATTCGTGCGAGGATGGCTTCGCGATCACCAGACGTGGCGTTGGTGAGACGCTGTTGCCCGAGTCGAATCTGCTCATCCGCATGTTGGATTTGTGCATCCAAATAGGCTTGTACACGCTCGTTCCACCTCTCCGGGAAACCTCGGAAGCCTGGCGGCATCCGCCAGCAGCGTACGTAATCCGGCACGTTGGCACCTCTGGCAAAGCCGAAAGACATCGTCTCCTCCGATGGCGGGACCCATCCCACACCCACACGTATGGCTTTATCCTTGCAGCCGCTCAGCGTACACACCGCGGTTCCAACGATCAGGAGCAGTCTGCCTAAACGCGGAACCAATCGAATACTGAGAATGCGGTTACTCATAGTGGTCGAGGCGGCGCGGCGCGGTGGATTCACGTGCGGCTTCGCCAATGAACGTGATGAGAAGAAGCATGATGACCAGTGCCCCCACAGCGGAGGATGCTATCCAGGGGCAGGACAGCCTTGCAAGACCGTCGTTGAGCAAGCGTCCCCAACTGGCGCAGGTGTCCGGAAGACCGAAGCCCAAGTAATCCAGAGAGGAAAGTGAAAGCACCACAAAGACGAAGCTGAAGGGGATGAGTGTGACGATGATGCCGGAGAGGTTGGGGAGAATATGACGCAGCATGATATGCAGCGTGCTCGCTCCCATGGCTCGGGCGGCAGATACATAATCGCGCGTTTTTTCACGCATGGCACCAGTGCGGATGAGGTAGGTCACAGGCATCCATCCCAGCAGCCCCATGAGCAGTAGAGTGGTCGGCAGCCCCCGTACGCTTTGTGGCACCATGTCGGTGACTGCCATGACGATAAAGAGGAACGGTAACTGGGAGAGAATTTCAATGATTCGTTGAGCCACAATGTCAAATATGCCGCCCCAGTAGCCCATGAGCATGCCGATGAACAGACCGATACCGTACACCATTGGCAGGTAGAAGAGCGCTGCCTTCACATTCACTTGTAGCCCACCGAACAGGATGGCCGCAATGTCCTGACCTCGGCTGTCAGTGCCTAGCAGATGGTTCCCAGAGAGAGGAGGCGCGGGGTGGTAGTGAATAAGAAAATGCCTGACACTGCTTTGCTGCAGGAAATGGGAGATAGAACCGTTGCCGCGGTAAGATTCCCGGATGAGATTGCCGTGTTCCCACGTGGCGCTGTACACCTCACGACGGTCGGGAGCCCAGCCCCGTGCCACCCCATCCGGCACGCCTTTGCGGTAACGGATGCGTAAATGCACGTTTCCGTCCGGGTAGAGTCGGCAGGCCAGACCATCGTACGGGGTGACAGCATCTGCCGCGAAAAGACGACCACTCTTGGCAGGCAATGGCTCAATGGGAAAAGGAGAGGTGTCGCCGGCGGGGTCGTAGGGAATGGGCGGCATGAGCACGAACTGCGGGCCGCCGGGCTTGCCCAGGCTGGCGTGCAGCAAGCGGTAGTCCGCTTCAGCTAGGCCGGCGTTGCCGCTCAGTCCAAACACGCTGCCAGGCAGGATATGTCGCCGGAATGCCGGAAAATACCAGTCGCCCTGCGTAGTGACGACAACCAGAGCCCGTTTGCCGACCAATGCCTGGTCCGCTCCGGCCAGCGCCAGCAGCGCCATCAGAACGCCTAGCGAAATGACGCCTGTTTTGCTGCCGCGGAAACGCACCAAGGCTTGCCGGGTCTGCGGCGGCCAATGAAACTTCCCTAGTCGGAACAAAAAGAGCCCCCCAGCAAACATGAGCAGCATTACAAGCCAGCCAAACCACTGAACCCGTCCATCTGCTGCAAGCGCCGGACAAAACTCTTCAGGACAAGAGAGCAGACGCATCTGCCGCGCAGCCGTGAAGGGCCACGAAATGGTGGGAATGAGCCAGCCGTACAACTCCCCAAGGCCACCGAGCACGGCAGCCAGCATGAACAGACATGCTGGTGTTTTTCCCTTCATGAGCGGAATTTGATGCGTGGGTCAAGCTGTGCTACGAGCAGGTCCGATGCTAAATTTCCAAGTACGATGGCTATCGAACTGAGCAATAAGGTGCCCATGATGAGTGCATAGTCTTTATCCATGAGAGCCTGGTAGCAGAGCATGCCAAAACCGCGAATGTCAAAGACACGTTCAATCAGAATGGAGCCGCCCACTACCGCGCAGATGATGTTCCCAAGTCCGGAAGCGATGGGGATGACGGCGTTGCGCAAAGCATGTTTTCTCAAGGCGCGGTGGTAACTCGTCCCCTTGGCTACGGCAGTGCGCATGTAATCTGCAGATAACTGGTCAAGCAAGCTTGATTTCATCATCATGGTGGTCAGAGCAAGAGATCCTGTTACGTAACAAGAAAGCGGCAGGACGGTGTGGTGAGCTATATCAGCTAGTTTGGCCATCATGCCCAAGGTCTCAAAGTCTGGTCCGGTGAGCCCGTAGAGCGGAAAAAATTCCAGTCTTGCGCCCAAATAAATAAGCAGAATGGCACCCAGTGCGAAGCCAGGCACGGCATAGCCCACATAAAGGAGCATGCTGCTCATCGCATCCCCGATGCTGTGGTGATGCAACGCTTTCCAGATGCCGAGCGGTATGCTGATGAGATACATGCCCAGAGCTCCAAGGATACCGAAGTAAAGTGACACGGGAAGCCTGGCGAGCATCATGCTGAGGACCGGCTCATTATACTTGTATGACCTACCCAAGCTTCCCTGCAACAGACCATCCCACGTGTAACGGAACATCACGGCGCGGGCACGCAGACTGCTGCCGTCCTTTTGCGCGGCCGGAGTACTTGGGTTGAGCGCCTGCCGGCGTTCGGCGCGCTCAATGGGAGTTTCGATGCAGATGTGCCAGTCCTCCTCATTAAACCAGGCAGGGCGGGTAAAGTCAGGTGTGGAACCGATGCGTTGCACCGTGAGTACGCGCGGGCTGCCATCCGGTGCGGAGGTGGTGAGCCAGGCGAATCCGTCATCGTTGAATTCGGCTTTGGTGGTGTCCACCCGGCGGCGGACAAGCCCCAGCCATTGCAAATAAGCTTTCCACATCGGTTCGTCCAGATTGAAGAGTTCGGCGAGGCGCTCTCGCTCATCCTCGCTGACGCTGCCGACGCTGCTTACATCTGCCTTCTCCCCGGAGAGCGCTCCGATGGCCTGTTCCTGCATGATGCGCTCCATGGGTCCGCCAGGTACTAGTCGCGTCAAGCAAAAGACCAGCATAGTCACCCCGATGATGGTGACGGGAGCCAGCAACAGGCGTTTGATGACATATTCCCGCATGGCACACTCTCGTTGGATAATGGGGAAGGCGACTTAATACGTTTGTGCGATGTGCACGAGCTGTGCATAAATATCGCGGAAAAACATCCAGGCATCACGTGCAGCCGCCACAAGATCCTGTCCGTAGCCGGAGGGAGAAAGCACGCCGAAAGCGTACAGCACCGCCAGCAGAATGCCGATATTCATGATCAGTACCAGGAGCAGAGAAAAAAGCAGACCGTTTTCGAGCATGTCGGGCTGCTCGCGAGGGATGACCCACACCGTCCAGTATAAGTGGAAACTCCACCAAAAGCCAAAGCCTGCATAAAACCATGCCGCCCACTCCGGGAAGGGGTAAACCAGATTGATACACCACAAAACAAGCAGCCACACGAACATCCACAACGGCACAAAATACGGCGAAAGAGCAATGAAAAGGTTGTCCGTGTCGGTTTCCACGTAACCGCCATTGAGATCCACACGCAATGTCTGTACCCTGCCCAGGCAGAGTTTGGCGGCAATGGCGTGCGTGAGCTCGTGCCCCACCACGTAAATGTACACCATGACCGGCAGAGCCACGCGCGAAATCACCAGCGAGACAAAGGCTCCCGTTCCCAACAGGCTGTACCATACCGGCACACTTAGCCAAAAGCTACGCTGTCCTACCATTTCCCCGGCGTGGTGGTAAAGGTGCAACAGTAGGGCATACACCATAATGATAGAGACGGGGAGCAACACCACCCAGGCAAAAACCAGCCGCAGAGCGCGTGACCATCCGCGAATGGGTATTACGGGCGGATCATTCGTGGATACTTCGGTCTGCTGTTGCGCAAATGGAGCTGTTTGCCAGTATGCTACGCGCAGCTTTAATCGTCGCCACATACCCAAAGGTTGCGGAGGCAGGTGCTCTGCCTCTTCAGGCTTGTCAAGCGGTAGTCGCCAGTCACCGTGCTCTGCGGACTGAGGCGAGTTTTTGGTGCGGCGCAGCATCATAGTTCACTGGATCGTATATCCCTCAAAATGATGGAAAGAAAAGTGCGTCCTTTCCAGAAGTTGCGTTCCAAATTGAAGACAATGTCCCATGGAGGGTCAGGCAGGGGTACGTCTGCCGCATTGAAAAATACGGCTTCTTGCTCGTAATTGCCTTGATGCAGAGAGAAACGCAGATGGTTGCCTGCTACGCGCCGTGGCGCGCAGGAGGGCATCACACTGCGGCTCAGGAAAAGCGGTTGTGGGTTGGCGTTGCCGAAGGGTTCCAACAGCTCATAACTTTCCATGAGAGTCATGGAAAGTTCATCAAACGACACTTCAGCATCAATATCCAGGGATGGCTCCAATGTTTGCGGATCGGAATGCTGACGCACGTAAGCCGCCAAAGCGTTGCGGAAGGCGTGAAGTTGTTCCTCGCGCAGTTCAAGTCCCGCTGCCATATCGTGACCGCCGCCAGCTACGATGAAATCGGTGCAGGCATGGAGAGCTTCCACCAGTGAGATGCCCGGCACGGATCGCCCGGAGCCCTTACCATTGCCCTGCTCATCAAAGGAGATAATAAAGGTGGGTTTGTAGTAGCGTCGCATGAGCACAGAGGCTACAATACCCACAACGCCGGGGTGCCAATTGCGCGAGCCCAGCACAATCACCGGGCTTTCCTGCAGAGCGGGATTCTCCTCAAGCATTTGCAAGGCCTCGTTGCGGATGTGTTCTTCTTCAGTTTGGCGTTGGCGGTTACGCTCCTCCAGACAGGAGGCCAAGTCGAGCGCGCGCTGTTCATCGCGCGTGGTAAGCAACTCCAGCGCTTCCTGTGGAGAGCCCATGCGCCCCGCTGCATTCAGGCGTGGCCCGATGCGGAAGGAGACATGGCTGGCAGAGGCAGGAAGTTTGAGCCCTGAGAGCTCTGCCAAGGTGCGCAACCCCATATTGCCGTTCGCATCCCCAACGAACTTGAGCCCGGCTCGGGTTAGCAACCGGTTTTCCTTGACCAACGGTACAATGTCGGCCACGGTGGCCACAGCTACCATGTCCAGATATTTGCGCAGGTCGAAATCCGGAAGACGCCGCTTTTTCATGAGGGCATGCGCCAGCTTGAAAACCACACCTGCGCTGCACAGGTAGGTAAGCTCGCTATTCTCCTCCAGTTTCGCGTTCACAATGGCCGCAGCGCGCGGACGTCCTCGAGCCCCTCCTTCGTGGTGGTCCAAAATGATGACATCCACCCCCATGCGCGCCAACTCGTCCACCTCGTCCACAGAGGATGTCCCGCAGTCCACCGTGATGAGTAAAGTTGGACGGCGTTTACACAAATTGAACGCATTTGTAATCCCGCGGCGGCTAAGCCCATACCCCTCGCGCGTGCGCGTCGGAACGAAACAGGAGTGCGGAATGCCGTAAGCGTCCAGCGTTATATGCAGCAGGGTAACCGCGCTCACGCCATCAACGTCGTAATCTCCATATATGCAGGCGTACTCCCCTTTGTCTGCTGCTTGAAGGAGGCGTTCCACCGCTTCTTTCATCCCTTGCATCTCAAAAGGGTCTCCCAAGTCTGCCAACCGTGGCCGCAAGTAGCGTTCGGCCATAGCCTGCCCGCTGATGCCGCGTTGGGCCATTAGCTTACGTATCAACAGCGGAAGCTCTTCATTCAGCTTCGCGCCGAAATCAACACTCCCGTTCATCGGGTGGATCACCCAATGGAACTTTGTTCTCATGCGCCTCACTCTATCATAATCCGTTAAAATTGGCAAGCCCGTGCCCAGGACAACCAGGGCAAACGCATTTGAAAGAAGTTCATCAACGGAGAAAATGGCCTTGTTGGCTGATATGACCGTTGATACGCATCAAAAAATGACAACAAGCAGTCATCATGGTGATGGCTCTCAAGAACTCTCCTGCCTACGTTCATGATTCAAAAAACCTGCGCAACGCGCACATGATCAATAAATCGTAATTCGTAACTCGTCAATCGTCAATAGTAACCGCATTTTCAATGCATTTGCCTTGTTCTGACGCGCATTTGGCTTCACATCTTCGGAGGAAGATGATACAATGCGCGCATGTCACACCAACCTGTAGTTCTCATTATACGTGACGGCTGGGGGCGCAATCCACAGGGGCCCGAGGCTGCACAGAAGACTGGCGATGCTACCGTGCTCGCTGCAACACCTTTTACGGACCACCTGCTGGCCACGAGTCCTCATTCTCTGCTTGGTGCCAGCGGACAAGAGGTAGGCTTGCCGGACGGGCAGATGGGCAACTCCGAAGTGGGACATTTGAACTTGGGCGCCGGACGCGTGGTATACCAGGATCTTTGCCGAATTTCCAATGCTATTCAGGACGGCTCATTTGCCACGAATCCCGTGATTGCAGAAGCTTTTGCCAAGGCCAAGGGTCACCGTCTGCATTTGCTGGGACTTATCTCCGACGGCGGCGTACATTCGCATATTGATCACCTCATCGGTATCATCCAACTGGCAGCTCAGTCCGGGGTGAAGGACATCATGATCCACGCCATTACCGATGGCCGCGACACCGATCCGAAGAGCGGCGAGAAGTTTCTTACTCAGCTGCAAGAGGCAGCCGTTGGTGTGGGCGCCCGTATCGCCACGGTCGTGGGTCGCTTTTACGCCATGGATCGCGACAAACGCTGGGAACGCGTGAAGAAGGGATGGGATGCCATTGTACTGGGGCGCGGTGAGCAATGCTCCTGCACTCCCGCTCAGTATGCAAAAAAAAGCTACGAATCCGGCACAACGGACGAGTTCCTAGAGCCGGCTATCTTCTGCGAGGGCGATCAACCGCGCGTGCACGATGGCGATGTAGTCTTCTTCATTAATTTCCGTGCTGACCGCGCTCGCGAGCTTTCCCGCGCTTTCATCTATGACGACTTCGACGGTTTCGAACGCGAAGTTCACCCTGCGGTGCACTACATCACCATGACCGAGTACGAGGCCTGCTATCCGTCTCCTGTCGTCTTTGAACAGGAAAAACTTGCCAATATTTTCGGTGAAGTCGTCTCCCGTGCCGGGTTGCGCCAGTTGCGCATTGCCGAGACGGAGAAGTATGCCCATGTCACCTTCTTCTTCAATGGCGGAGTCGAGACCCAGTTCGAGGGCGAGGATCGCATCTTGGTCCCCTCCCCGCGTGAAGTAGCTACCTACGATGAGAAGCCGCAGATGAGTGTGACCGAGGTGGCGGACAAATTTGTGGATGCCATCGGCAACTATGATGTGGCCATCATGAACTTCGCCAACCCGGATATGGTGGGACACACCGGTGTGTTGCAGGCAGGCATTGCCGCGTGTGAGGCGGTGGATAAGGCGCTTGAAAAGTGCGTGAAGCGTATTCTTGAGCTTGGCGGTTGCTGTCTCATTTGCGCAGACCACGGCAACTGCGAGCAAATGATCAACCCGGACGGCTCTCCCAACACGGCCCATACCACGAACCTCGTGGACCTCATTTATTGCGGTCTGGATCAGGACAGCATCAGGCTGGAAAACGGTAAGTTGGCCGATCTTTCACCCACACTGCTTGCCTTGCTCGGCATCCCGCAGCCTGCCGAAATGACCGGCCACAGCTTGGTGAAGCGCTGACGCGCTTTATTCCGGCAATTCTTCACGCACGGTTACTTTCGCCGGTCGAGCCTTCTTTCCGGCTGTCACTCCTGCTCTCCCGGGGACTTGGCAGCGAGGCGGCCGTAAGTGGTTTTGGGATAACGCTGCATGAGTTCTCGGCGAATCTCTTCGGCGCGCGGCCGGGAAACTTGGTCCCTGTGCAGCAGGGTGACAGCACGCCACATCAGCATGGCGGCGTCCTCCTTGCGCCCCACTTTACGTGCGCCGGTCAGCATGTATCCGGCTGCTTGTTGAAGATCCTTGAGCTCAATCTCCGCGACGCGCGCGAGCTCCATCCAGCCGCGGGTGCGTGAGGGGTCGGAGAGGACGAGTTTCTCCAGTTCCGGAACGCGTTCGCCACAGTGCTGATCAATGATCAACTGCGCGAGAGAGGCCAAGGGATCATCTGTCGGGAAGTAGGTGCCCCCGTAAAAACGTTCGCTGAGCGCCTGCGCCCACTTGGGAAGCAACCACAACCGGAAGATGAAGCTCTCCGTCACCACCAGCACAAGCACTCCCAGAAGCATAGATGCTATCCATTGGCTATAGCTCCACTTGGTGCCCCCTGCATCGGTGAGAGCCATGGTGGAAATGCCAATCCCTATCGCAAACACATAGACCGGAATGAGCGCGACAACTAGCTGGAAAAAGAGACGTATCATTTCTTGGGAATATCGTCCATCTCCAAGTAATCCAAGGCAATGGTACGTTTGTCATTTTGTGGGTTGCGCACTTCCATCTTCATCTGCTTGAAAAACCAGGTGCCATCGGAGAGACGTTGGATTGAAGTGATAGAGAACCTCTTCTTAAGCTTCCCGTCCGCACCATAACCATCCATCTGCCATACTGTCCCGTTCTCCTTGTCAATCCACATGCGTACGGTAGAAAACTGCCCGGTGCCCGGAGAGGGATTGGCGACTTGAACTATGAAGCAATCACGCCCTTTGACCCGGGAATTCGCTGAATCGTGCAAGATCGTGCCGCCCTTCCAATAAAGGAAGCGCAGCGAGAGATCCTCGTAGGTGACGTCGGTGTCAGCGATGGGTTGCGTATAGGCCGTCGGCGCCATCACGACCGCTTTCCCTCCATTCACCAACATCAGATCCGCCTTTTTCTCGCCAATGCGCACGTCAAAACGTTTCCACGCATCCCCCTGCTTGTACTGGAAAGCTATGGTATTGCCGCGTGCACTCAAACTAAAGGGCACCTTCAGACCGCCCTTGCGGATGGAGCCGAGTACATCCCTGTTCCCCTGACTTACCATCATCTTGCGCATCCCTGCCAACAGTCCATCGGCCGTGTCTTCTGCGTGTGTCATTGAACCTGTGTTTCCTACAACTAACAAAATTGCCAATATCGCTTTGCCCAACGTTCTCATGAGTCTCATCTTACCACAACCCGCACCCATAGCAAGCAAATTGAGCGTTCTTGCAGGGTGAACCACACGTGTCCCAATAAAATATTCCCCGAGCTTATAGAACCCATTTCGCATGCGTTTTCTACAGGCGAAAGAAGTAAGTCGGCAAGACTGCAACCCATGGACGATTCAGCAAAGCGGTGAAAGCCCCCGAGGGCGCGCAGGGGGATTAGACAAAAGCAACAGCTTTTGTCCCAACGGGGTGAGGAGTCGTGAGGCGACTCCGAAGCAAGCGCCGATGGAGCGGCGCTGAGTCAACCTGGCATGTCATCACTCCGGATGCTTTCCCTTGATCATCGCATCTCGACTCCGAAATTCCGTTTCGCTTTTATTGCATGCCTCGCGCGTAACGCGCTAACGCTCAAATCATCATCGTTAATCGTTAATCGAAAATTATCAATGGGTTATCCTTCATTATGCGGCGATAATCGCCTGTTGGGATAGCTTCTTCTTGGGATAAATGTGAGGGTGGACGCATTTTGATGAAGTGGAAAAGCAGAGAAAAATCTCCAGCAGTCAGATCAGACCCGTTTCAGGATAAATTAGTACAATGCGTACATTATCAACATTATAAATCATGATTCATCGATCATCCATGGCCGTTGCGTTTATTTTGATGATGAAAAACAGAAAAAAAGAGCGAGGCAGAGAGATTTTGCTTGACGAGACGAGAAAAGAGGATATAATGCGCCCTCACGAGACCTTTTTTAACAGAAAGTTAAGCCATGTCCAGAATCTGCAACATCACCTTAGCCATTCCTCACAAAGGTCGCCGAATTCACCGCTCCGGTCTTGCCAAGAAGAAGGGCGGCATCGGTCGCCATGTGACCAAAACTGTCAACCGCACCGTGTTCCCCAACCTGCAGGAGAAACGAATTTGGGTGCCGGAACTCAACGGTGGCCGTGGTGGCTATATCCGTATGAAGCTCTCCTGCAAGGCACTGCGTTCTATTTCCAAGAACGGCGCTTATGCAACTCTCAAGAAAGCCGGTATCCTATATTAAAGGGCATCAGAAGAAAAATTGAACACGGGAGCTTCTTTCCGTGTCCATATGCAAACGAAGGGAAGCAGTTTGACCTGCTCCCCGTAAACGAACAAAGCTTAATACACAGTCATGACTCGGCAAAAGACTCAGATCGCTCTGCGAATCAACGACGGAAATGAGAACCACCACCTTTGGAACAATCGGGGGGTGTGGTGGTGCCACGTGACTGTGCACAAACCGGACGCTACGGCGGAGCGCCTGCGTTTCTCCCTGCGCACGCGTGACATCAACAAGGCTCGCACTTTGCGCGACCGCATTTTCGCGGATATTCAACGTCATTTCGGTATTGCTGCCTGAGACGGCTTGCGGCAACGCCGGGCGGTCATTCTCTCTCATCTTTCGGGGGTGCGTAACCTGTGGGAAAGCGCGGTATCCCGCTCAAGTCCGTGTGCAGGGCAACGTTGATAAGACCGACCTGTCGCATAAGGTCAAGAACGCGCTCTCCTTGGTCATGCCCGACCTCCAGCAGCACAATGGCACCGGGTTCTAGGTGCATCCTGACTTGGGTGAGAAAACGGCGAATGACATCTAGTCCATCCACGCCGCCGAAGAGGGCCGTGGCAGGGTCATGCGTTACTTCTGTTTGAAGCTGTTCTTGATCTGGCACGTAAGGCAAATTGGCGACGATCAGATGGAAGGCTGCCGGCGGGAGGATGCGCGTATCTGTCTCATCTCCGGGTGGTTGCCAAGCAGAGAAGAGGTCGGAGCGGAACGTGCGCACGCGCGCGCCAAGGGAGGTAGCATTTTCCAGCGCCAAACTCATTGCCGTCGGGGAGATGTCAGCCAGCACTACATCCGGTCGCAAGGCTTGAAGCTCTAGTGCCAAAGTAACACCGATGACTCCCGAGCCGCACCCCATATCCAAGATACGTGGAGCAGGGATGGATCGTGGAAACAATTGCAGTGCAAGTTCTACGAGTTCCTCCGTTTCAGGGCGGGGGACAAGTGCTCGCGAATCGGAACGAAAAATGCGGCGGTAGAACTCCACTGAGCCGAGCAGATGTTGCAAGGGAATGCCCAGACCCCGGTTCCGTAGCAATTCACGCAGCTGAGCCAGCTTTTCCTCCGCCACAGTATCTTCCATGTGCAGATAAATCCATGTGCGATCGGAGCCCATCACATGCGCAATAAGCGCCTGCATGGAGGAGCGCGCGCCCTCCACCCCGCGAGCCTCCAGATAAGCGACTCCGGAGTCCAGAATATCACGCAGCGTTTTCATGATGCGAGTTCGCCCATGCGTTCGGTCATTTCCTCGTGCTGCATGTGGGCGATGAGGTCATCCAGCGCGCCGGCAGACATCACAATATCCAGATTGTAAGCGGTGTAGGAGATGCGGTGATCGGTGATACGGTTTTGAGGGAAGTTGTAGGTGCGGATTTTTTCTTCGCGTCCGCCGGAACCGATAAGCGCGCGGCGTTTTTCCGAGTAGCTGCGCTGGGCTTCCATTTGCTTCATCTCAAAGAGTCGTGCACGCAGGATACTCATACCGGTTTCACGGTTTTTGAGCTGTGAGCGCTCTTTTTCGCAGCGCACCATAATGCCCGTGGGGAGGTGGAAGATTTGCACGGCAGATTCAGTGCGATTCACATGTTGCCCTCCGGCGCCGCCAGAGCGGCAGGTCTCGATGCGCAGATCCTCCGGCCGTATCTGCACGTCCACTTCTTCCGCTTCCGGAAGAACAGCCACTGTGGCAGTGGAGGTGTGAATGCGTCCCTGCGCTTCCGTGGCGGGCACACGCTGCACGCGATGCACTCCGCTCTCGTACTTCAAGAAACGGAAAACTTCCTCGCCCGTCACGCGCACGGTCACTTCCTTGAACCCGCCGATGTCGTTCGGCGAGGCATCCAGCAACTCAAAATGCCAGCCGCGGCTCTCCGCAAAACGCTGGTACATAGCCAACAGATCCCCGACAAAGAGAGCCGCTTCATCGCCGCCTGTGCCGGCGCGCAGTTCAAGCAGCGCATCGCGGTCCTCCAGCTCATCGCGGGGCAGCAGGGCATATTGTACCTGCTCTTCCAGCTTGGCTGAACGCTCCTGCAGGGTAGGAAGCTCCGCTTGAGCCAGTTCAGCCAACTCAGGATCATCCCCGGTGGAAAGTTCTGTATTTTCCTCAATTTGGCCACGCACCAGCTGCAATTCATTCCAATGTTCCAGCAATTCCTGCGTGCGGCGGTGCTCGCGCATCAGCTCACCAGCGCGCGCCTGGTCTTCAAACAGACTCGGATCCCCGATGAGCTGCTCAAGCTCGGCCTGCCTTTCACGCTTTTTTTCGATGAGCGAAGCGTATTCCATCACGCGGGCATTCTAGCACAGGCCGTTCAGTGATGCAAGAGCTGAGCTGCCCCCGGTAGGGCAAACGCACTTGAAAAAAGTTCATCAATGGAGAAAATTCTTTTGTTGGCTGATATTGTCATCGGTACGCATCAAAAATTATGACAACAAGCAGTCATCACGATGATGGCTCTCAAGAACTCGCGTTACCTCATAATCCAGGGCGCCGAAAAAAACGACCGTAAAACCAGCCATGAAAAGAGAAATCATACGAGAGCTCACAGAGAAATACCGGAACAAGTATGCGAGGTTCAGAGGTGAGCGGAGACTACGCGTGGGCGCTGACATTGACGGATGACTATACGCTCTGGACGGGCAACCGAGCCGTATGGAACAAAGGATAATATGGGGTATGCAAAGTCTTTGGGCATATATTCAGGCAGCACTACAAGAGCAGTAAGGTGACGTGCTCACGTCCTTATCACGAGAGCGACAACGTCCGAGCAGAAGAACGCCACCGCCACAAGGTGCACGAACTGGTAGGGAAGGATCTGTTTGATGAGCCGGGATGTGTCCGATTGCTCAATGAGGTGTGTAAGTACCACGACTTGCTGACGAATCGCTTTTATGCCAGCACGCGACTTATTTTAAAGTATAGGGAGAAAAGCATTGGGAGAGTATAGCCACAAGGATGGCAAGCTTCAACCGCTCTACCAGCGATTACTCGCCGCACTCAATCCCAAGCAGGTAAAGCAGCAAAGAGAAGAGTCATTCGATGGCTCCAACTCCCAGCAAAGCCTTGCAAACGCCTATTAAAATGCTATGCCTTTGGGTAACCGTTTATTTTGAAGCATCGGGCTTCGGTGACTTTTTCTTTTGAAGTATCACGCCTGCAGCGCCTCGGCAAGGACTCGCAAGCAGCGCGTATTTTGCTCGGGGGTACCTACGCTGATGCGGATATATTGATGCAGTCCGTACCCGTTCATCGGGCGCAAGATGACACCGCGTTTCAAACACTCGTTAAACACGCGCTCCCCGTTTCCCACCTTCACCAGCACAAAGTTTCCCTGACTCGGGATATACGAAAGACCGAGTCGGCAAAACGCTTGCTCGTAGCGTTTCATTTCTGAGCGCACCAACTGTACTGAGCTATGTAAATGTTGCTCATCATCCAGCGCAGCGACAGCGGCGGCTTGAGCAAGGCTGTTCATGTTGAAAGGCGAGCGCGCTTTGTTCATCAATTCAGCGATCTCCTCCGTGGTAATGGCAACCCCGGCTCGAACTCCAGCCAGACCATATGCTTTTGAAAAAGTACGCATCACCACAGCATTTTGCCCGCGTTGTACGTAGCGCAGTGTGTCCGGCTGAGGATCGGCATAGTGTATGTAGGCCTCATCAAATGCAACTATGACATGCTCTGGCACATGTGCCATAAAGTCATCTAGCTCTGCCTGCTGCACCATGGTACCCACTGGGTTAGTCGGGTTCGTGATAAAGATGAGGCGTGTTCGCGAGGTGACGGCGCGCAGAATAGCTCGTAAGTCGTGGCTCCAATCCGGCTTATTCTCTACTTCCACGAAGGTAGCGCCGAACAGCTGGCACATTAGCGAATACATTGTAAAACTGTAGCGGGCCGCGACAAGCTCCGTATCGGGACCCAAGCATGTGTGGCAAAGAATTTCGATGAGTTCGCTGCTTCCGTTGCCCGCCACTACTTGTCCCATGCCCACCTTGAAGTGCTTGGCTACTTTGCTGCGCAGAACGTGGGAGGAACCGTCTGGGTACAGATTCGCATCCCGCGCGGTGTTTTGCATAGCTTGCACCGCTACAGGGGAAGCACCCAAGGGATTTTCATTTGAGGCGAGCTTTACGATGTCATCGGGTCTCATGTGCAGTTCTCGCGCGGTCTCTGAGATAGGTTTGCCAGGCTTGTATGCATGAATTTTTTCCACATGTTTGTGTGCGTAGGGCAATATACTCATGCGCACATTATAGTCCCGCGCTGCGTGCAAAACAAGCCTTGATTCCATCCTTCACTTTATGTACAATGGTACTCATGTCCGTAGAAAAGAGGCGCAGTATCATGCTGATTGGAGGCATTTTTATCGGCATCATTGTAATCACTATCTGTTATGTACAAAGCTGTGATGCACACGCTGGAGTGTTGTTGGCGCGATTGACGCAGCAGGAAACACAGCGAAGTGAATTTGATTTGGACTTCGCTTACAATCTGGGCATGCCATCTCCCTTCACTCAGCTTCTCAAAACGGATATTTACGACCCTTATACACGCATACCTGGTTGGGCTCCATCCCGTGTGCACATTTATACACGTGCTGGTATGCTTTTTGCCGCTATTACTCTGCCAGATAAGGCAGACTTACCTGAGAACTTGCATATCAGACCCCGAGTGCGTCAGCAGAAACTGATTTACCGACGTCATCCGGATGGGCTGAGACACCCTCTCCGCCATATCCAACTTACCTATGAGCTATACTACAAGCATTATCCCAAACCGGTGGCTGTTATTCGGCAGTTGCTAGAGTTGGACGTGATGATGCATACGGCCGATTATATCCCGCAAGAGGAAACACAGGTGGAGCCGGAGTATGCAGGTATGACCGTTTCTATGTATCAAACATCGTGGCGTGGCGAGCTGCCGACTAAGATAGATGCAGAACCCGTGCCTGCATCCATGTTGCGCATTGTGTACGCATTAGCTGCTATTGAGAATAAGCAACAGGCAGATGCAGCGGCCGTGACCTTGGTCAACTTTGCGGAGCAGCTCGTACGCTTTGAATCATATCCCATTTCACCATGGCCTGAGAATTGGGGCAACTTTGCGGAGGATGCCCGCGCGGCTGCACGTCTGCTCACCCCCACTCTGATGTATTTACAGGAACACGAGTGCTTTCACTCTGCCGCACTTGCCTCCTTTATCAACAGCTCTTCTTTCGAAATCATTTTTGGTACGAGGTTCAGCGAGAACATACCAACGCAAGGGGTTTCTTTTCCCCTTCAACGGGCGAATGATCATTCTTGCAGTTCCCGTCCTGATTAGAATTGTGGCATTTCGCGTAAGGGAGGGACACCGTGGCCTGATGTATTGTCTTTTGTCGGCCGTGGGCTTGACATGGGGTTGGGCAGCTGGGGAGTTTCTGCATGTTGTTTGGTTTCGTTTTGCCAGCGGTCGAGAGCTGCTTGCAATTGCATATCTGGGTAACCGTGGTAGAGCACACGCGCCTGCTCGTTTACCAGCACGGCATGTGGCAGATGCTCTACCCTGTAAGCCTTCCCGGCTGTCCCTTGTTCATCATCCATGTAGCACGTGCTTATCCCGTTACTCTGCATCGTGTGCAGCCAGCTTTCACGCTCACCGTTTGCCACCACAGGACAGAGAACGAGCTTCGGGTAGCGGCGCAGAAGTGCCGCCTGCTTTTGCATGATGGACACGCCGACATCCTCCGTAGGATCCCAGAAAAAGATGAGGTTAGCTTTGCCTACCTCCGGGAAAAGTCGCTCCTTGCCCTGCGAATCTATCAGTTTCATTCGTGGGGGTATGGCTCCCTCATCCAGCTTCATGATGCGGTAGATAAGTTCACTCGCAGCATCCGTCAGGCTTACCGATCCGAACATTGCATCTTGTGGTGCTAAATTGAGCGCTTGCCGTATTAAGTATATGCGCTTAGCGCGTGCCTGCGCCAACCCCCCCTCTTCTCCTGCCACAGTTGGGTTGGAAAGCATCACACTCATTGCGAGCGCTGCAGCCCCTCGAGCAGCTGGCGTGGTGTTACGCTCGTAAATTTTTTGTAGCACCTCGTAAACGTCCGTACCTGTATTTTCCGCCAGTTTGGCGCATGCATCGCCAATGATGGGAGAAGCGAAATGGCGGTAGCGCACAGAATCGAGCAATGCTTTGGCATAAGTCGCCAACTTTTGCGGCGATTTTTCGTACATCTTTGCCATCGTTTCCGGGTGATTCAAAAACCACACAACAGCCGGTGCTGCCCACTCCTCATCAAACTCGTACTTTGGTGCTGATGATTCTCCGCGACTCGGCTCTCCCCGTGCGCGTTTGGTTTCTGTGCGTGTACCTGTTTGTTTGCGTATGGCTTTCCAGAGAGCTGGCGCTACCTCATCTGCCGATGGTGGAGGTATAGAATCGCGCTGCTCTGGAGTAGTTGCTACTTCAAGTACTGCCTTGTACTCTGCTTGCCGCTGCTGCCATAGGTCCAATGCCTCTTTCATCTCTCTCTCTCCAGCATTTAATGCGGGAACAGCTATTGCCACCATTGTCGTACACACAATAATCCATTTCTCCATGCAGATGATTATAATGCCTGCTCTCCTGTTCATCAAGAGGAAAACCTACTGACACGAGAATGCGTAATTTGAAAAAAATATTAGTGACAAACAGTTTTTCCCATGCGTATGCCCAGACGCACAATTCAGGGCAAACGCATTTGAAAACCTGGGGGAGAATTGGACGTATGGAATTTAGCATCAATAAATTATTTAAATTATTGATATTAAATACAAAATATGATAGGA
>CANQAD010000009.1 GCA_947588735.1 uncultured Akkermansia sp. | reverse complement strand
TTACTCTAGCATACTTTGAACTTCTTGGCACCCTTTTTTGTGCCAAGAACCTGTTGCATTTAATTTTGCGATCCACATTTCTCTGTTGGCGCGGATAAAGGGCTTGCCATGCTGGGCGGAGTTAGTGTAAAATGAATCTGGGAATGCGTAGCTAAATCGGACGATGACACCTAATCTATTCAAATTGCTGGCGGCAGTTGTCGTCGCCATACTGGCGGGCTTCTACTGCGGTCCTTTTTGTGATAAAGTTTTCGCACTGATGCATTTACGTGATGAATTGGCGAGCAGTAAGCAGGGGCAATTGGATGCGGACCGGAAGGCGCGCATGGAGAGACAAGCAGCACATCGCAAGCTGACGCAAAATGGTACATCAAGGGCACGTCGCGGGGTTGTCATATCTGATTCTTCGGCCAATGATGATTGGCAGAAAGGCTTTGACAACGATAACGATTTGACGGAGCGGAATACTCCAAGTCCGGATCATTCAATGGATGACGATAGCGTCTATGACAGCGGGGCGGAACCCGATTTCTCGTCCTACGTGCTTGCGGATTGCGACCCAGATTTGGTGGGCATTACCGAAGAGAAAGGTGCGCCGGAGATAGCTGGTCAAACAGATGTGGTGCCGAGGGTGGCAGATTCCAAGGTGCGCAGTTCCTATACATCTGCAATTCGCGCATTTACGAAATCGTTAGAGAAGGCATCCAAGGAGGCTCCCTACATTAACCCCGAGTTTAAAGGGAACGCATGGAAAGAGCCTGGAGAGGTGTATAAAGTACTTTGCGAACGCGTGCTTGCCAAGCTTGGTGAGAACCCCACTGCGGAAAAAGTGATGGATTTCCTAAGTCGCCCGGAAAATCGACGTGATCTGGCACTCATCACCCTTATCCGTCGTGCCGGTATCAAAGCACTAGGGGATTTAGTCAACCAACGGGGCGGTATCACGGTACTCAATGCCCTGTCGGCAGACCTCAACTGGCTGAACAATGCGCTATACTCCGGTCCTTCTGGAGGGCTTGGCATGGGTCTGCAGAACATGGCCCTCATTTTCTCGCGCTACACGGAGGATATATCCAATGAAACAGCGCGGCGGATAGCGACTACTACTGCCACAGAGTTTGCGCGTGAAGGTTGGAGTCAAAAAGATATGCTTGATCGTTTTTCCTACTATTATGGCAGCTACAGGGAGGGACGGCTCAACAAGATTTTTGATACGCTTGCATATTGGGAAACTCGCATTGTGACGGGGAATAGGGAGTGTCACACGTGGGGCAGCCCGGCTTCCCTGACTTGGCAGCGCGACCATGTGCGCCTGCCGGTGGAAGGGTATTTAGGCGCATCGGGGCAGCTGGTGTACCGACTGCGCAATGTCGCTGGCGATTCTGTTTTTTCGGCAGAATACTTAGCGCCAGTTATGAAGCGCTTCAATAACATTACAGCGTTGGCGTATC
This sequence comes from uncultured Akkermansia sp., assembly GCA_947588735.1. Lineage (GTDB taxonomy): Bacteria > Verrucomicrobiota > Verrucomicrobiia > Verrucomicrobiales > Akkermansiaceae > Akkermansia. The sequence continues at coordinate 44,734 of CANQAD010000009.1, read as the reverse complement.
GTGAGATCGGGGGTGTTTGTGGAGCATGCTCGCACTACGGAGCATACGGTGCGCTGGCAGCCGGCATCCCTGCCATGACCATGGTTGAGCCCGGTCACTGTGCCTATACGGTGCGTGTAGGCAATGAGTGGAAAAAGGGTTATTCCATTTATTGGCAGCATGGCATGCACAAAACATTTTGGGGCCTTCATGATTGGGAATTCCTTATCCTGACGCAGGATTTGTACACAGAGGCCATACCAACTCTCGCATCGGATCAGCTTGTGGCCATGGCGGATTTCTTGGCATCCAAGCGCATGACGAAGGCTGCTTTTAATTGTTTCGACGCTGCCACTCAAGTTCAGCCGCTCAATTGGCCGGCTTGGCTGGCGTACGCAGGTTTCCTGAAGCAAAAATCTCCGGACAACAAAGAGCGTTGGATGGACCTATGCCACCGTGTGATAGACACGCTGGCCGAGAAATACCACAATGTGGCGGCCACGTTTCAGGCGCGCTATATTTACCCGAATTTGCTGCCGCTTATGCCTGATAAGAGGGAGCGCAATAAATTGTTTGCCGCTTTCTTCAAAAAATGTGAGGATTTTGGGACAAATCGCTGGGATGTGACGCCTCTGCTAGATGCGCAGTTTGCCGGTTGTCAGACTGAGGCCGAGAAGCTTGATTACATGAAGACGGCTCTCTCTATACTCATGACTAAGCCGGATTATTCTGGAGCCGTGCTTACGTGGGGGCTGGAGACGGCTGGCAAACTAGACGAGGAAGGAGGTCAGGATACCGAACGTTTTCAAGAAGAGTTCAGCAAGCTCATCACGTCTGCCATGAAACGTATGCGAGGCACCAAAAAAGACGAAGACAGTACATGGGCAGGCCTGGGCGAGGCGATTCATACTGCAGCCACCAATGGAGACAATTATACATTCCAAGCGATTGGCAAGCTAGCCATGCAGAAATGCAAGAAACATTTTCCGAAGAACCGTTTTAAATTCCGCGGTTTCTCGGGACGTGTCGTTTCTGCCAAAGGGTCCATCCGCACTGGCGTAACCCTTGCCGATAACGCGCTCAAACAGTCATGTCTGCACTGGGCTGTGTTGCAGAAAAATGGTGGTGTTATACCCATCAAGTTCGAGGGCACGACGGGTATCACAGTGAAGCTGGAAGGCAGCAGCACGTTGAACGGAGTGGTTGCCTTATTTGACTGCACTATCAAGAATGATCGTCCCTTCCACATCGAGGCATCCGAGGACGGTCAAAATTGGGAAGACACCGGAGGGAAAGTCGAAATCAATGGCTCAATTATGCGCATCGACCTGCGCGAGGCACAGGCGAGCGCTCGCTATGTGCGGCTTCTTCGCGAGGGCGATAAGTGGGATACCGGCAACATCGTCGGTTTCTATGTGTACGGCAAACTGAACAAAAATTCATGAAAAATACGTATTTGCTACTTAAAGCGGGCATGATACTCTTTGCGCTTGCGCTCTCGGGAGGAACGGTTCGTGCTTCCCAAGTACACACGTTTGAGGATGCCCTCAAAAAGTCCAGTAAGGGTGAACCTTTTGTCATGTTTTGCTACGGGGCCAATTACGATGACACCAGCATCAAGCTATATGAGACTTACATCAAAAAGAGGGAAAAGAACATGCAGCGTGTTCTAAACAAAACGAATTACTTGGTTGTGCCTGTGTACCAGCAGCCGAATGAAAAGGAAAGGCGCGAGTATGAGAAGGTGATGGGTAAGCGCGGCCTGCCTGGTGGGGTGTGGAGTATTCCTTGCTTTGCGGTGATGGATGGCAGTGGCAATGTGCGAGGGGTGGTGCAGAGTCGCGAAGAATTGGATGATCCGGTGAGAGCCGCAGAAACCCTTGCCAAATTGCTGAGTGATTATGATGAGCAGCAGAAGCTGATTGAGAAAGCCGCGCGTGCCAATGGCAGGCACAAGGAAGAATTGCAGCGCGAAGCCCTTTCTTACACTGATCTGCGTATGCCCAATCATTCTCTTTTTGATCCTTCTCAAAATGGGGTTGTTCAGAAACTCCAAATCATGAGCATAGCGGAGGCGAACGCTTACATACGGGGCCTGCTTACGGGGGGTACGTATTCCCCGGTAGAGCGGCAGATGGTGATGGCGGCATATGCAGGACATGTGCGCCGCAAGAAAGGTCCCGTGGCATTGCTGCGGGCTCTCTACACAGAGATGCGCAACATCGACCCCACCTCAACCTACGGCATCTACGCCGAGGGAGCACTGGAAATATGGGTTGAACCGTTGGAGAAGGAAGCTCAGTCTGTCAGAAAAATTCCTCAGAAAGCAGAAGGAAAGGAGGAGCAGCCGCCCACCCGGTGATCACACCGGAACCAAGATTCAGCAAGTATCCGGAGAGGCGCTCTTCCTATCCACCATTTCGCGGGTGATGGTGTAGCTCGCCCCGCAGCGTGGGCATGAAACCTCGAGCTTGCCTTGCTCGGAAAGAACATCTGCAAAGTCCTTCATCATGGCACTCACCACGGGTATGATGCGCTCGGCACTGCATCCGCAGTGATAGGAAAAGTCGCGCGTCTCCAGTTGTCGGGTTTCCTCCGTCTCATCGATATGCGCCACCTGCTCCGCCGTGAGCTCATTCAGCCAGTCATAGTCGGCATCCGGTTCGGCGCTGATGAGATAGAAAAGGTCGCCTTCGCCGACGAAGGCACGAGCTTGACGCTGTTCGCTGTTGCGGAAAAACTCCTCCATCCAGGCGGCGGGAGTGTCGGTCTCCAAGGGGATGACAGAGGTGTGTGTCTCACGTTCACGGCAGATATTCTGCGCGTAAAGCAGTGTAACATTCGTATTACGTACATTTTCCGTGAAAATGCGTCCCACAACATTCTGCATGAGGGATGAGCCAACTACAAAATAATTCGTTATCTCCGGCCCTTTTACATTAAGCGTCCACGCATGATGTTCATTCCAAGGGCGTGATACGACGTAGAGTGTGAAGAAAGCAAGCAGCTGCTTGAAAACCTCAATTTTTTTTGGTGGTGGGCTGAGTGCGTGTTGCATGAGGTGCAGATAGCAGCCCACGAAGAGCGGCGAAAAATCTGCCCGCAGGAGCAAGCAATTTCGGCGCCGTACAAAGACTGACTGTACCGTGGTATACTCTGTGACGAATTGACCACAATCAGGCTGTGCATCCTCCCCCATCCCGCTTGCCATCTTACCACCTGACTGTTGACTCCGCAAGTGATTTCTGTATGGGGCAATTGCATAGAAATATGCGTTTGCGATTTGTGATTTTCGATTGACGGGCTACGATCTGTTGATCATGTGCGTGTTGCGCAGATGCGTTTTAGATGGTGGGCGTACTCATGGAAAGAAGGGGCACAATTTGTTTGCATCGCGGAGCGTATGTCCGTTACGGTTTTCGTGTCCGGAAATAAGCGGGACGAATCGGAAAGAGAGTCTTTCTCCATTTGACTTTTTCCAAAGCGCGGTTGTTGTTTTGAAGTGCATGACAGGGCAAACGCATTTGAAAGAAGTTCATCAACGGAGAAAATGGCCTTGTTGGCTGATATGATCGTTGATACGCATCATAAAATGACAACAAGCAGTCATCGTGATGATGGCTCCCAAGAACTCTCCTGCCTACGTTCATGATTCGAAAAAAACTGCGCAACGCGCACATTATCAATAAATCGTAATTCGTAACTCGTCAATCGTAAATAGCAACCGCATTTCCTAATGCGGTTGCCCTGAAGTGCATGAAATACAGCTTGACAAACGAAGAAGTGGGGGTATAGTGGGCGCAGGGCGGAGAGCAGCCCGCAAACGCCATGGAACCTATATACGAAGGCAAAGCCAAACGACTTTACACGACTGATGACCCCAATGTGCTACGCATGGAGTACAAGGACTCCGCCACTGCGTTTAACGGGGTGAAAAAAGAGGACTTCGAAAATAAGGGGCGCATGAATAAGGCCATCACCCTTATCATCTACAAGATGCTGGAAGAAAAAGGAGTAAAAACGCATTTGATCGGGGATGTGGATGACGTTAATCTTTTGGTAAAAAAGGTAAGCATCATGCCGCTGGAAGTGATCGTGCGGAATGTGGCGGCCGGCTCCTTCTCAAAACGGATGGGCGTGAAGGAAGGCACGGCATTCACGAAACCCATTGTGGAGTTTTCCTACAAGGATGATGCATTAAATGATCCGTTCATCAACGATGACTATGCCCGCGAGATGGGGGCCGCAACGGAGGAAGAGTGCTCATACATTAAGAAGATGGCATTGCTTATCAACGATACACTCAGGGAATTTTTCCTGAAGGTTAATCTGAGACTTATCGACTTTAAGGTGGAGTTCGGTCGTTTGGCAACAGATCCCACGCAAATAGTACTGGCGGACGAGATATCTCCGGACACCTGTCGGTTGTGGGATGTGACAACAGGCAAGAAGATGGACAAGGATCGTTTCCGCCAAGGGCTCGGCGAGTTCATGGAATCGTATGCAGAGGTGCTCAGCCGTCTGCAAAAGTAGAAGTCGGAAGCAGTCACACCCACGCTCCGCCCCATGGTTACCCTCACCTTTGAAGTGTTCAGCCGCTTCCAAGCTGCCGCAGATGCGAATAAATTGCTCTACACCCCGATAGCAGATGAACTGACCTACAACCACACGCGCCTCTACACTGCACGATGTGAAGGGGACGAGGCTGCGGCTCGGGCGTACTTGCGGGAAGTGCTTATGGACCCCATTTCACAGAGGGTGCAGGAGAGTGGTCGCCCCGCGCTCACTGGGGAGCTTTTCTGCATCTCCTACGGCATTAAAAAAGGCGCCCTGGACCTGGAGAAAGAGGCCATCATGACCAATTATGCCGGGCGCCGGGGGCTGTCCTTCACACTACGAGCGCTGACGATTACTCAAAACATTTACATCTTTGGCGAGGGCGACAAGGCGAAGCTTGCCGAGCGCTTCTGCAAGGATGTGTGCAACCCTGCCATTCACACCTGGAGCGTCCGATAACTTATGCCGGCAACCTATCGCCCCATCCCCGTCCGCGAGCTCAGCGAGGAAGCCCTTGCAACATTGAGCCGCGATATGAAACTGTCTCTCTCCACGGAGGACATGCTCGTCGTGCAGCAAATTTTCCGTGAAATAGACCGCGAACCCACCGATGTGGAGCTTGAGGTCATTGCCCAGACTTGGTCCGAACACTGCAAGCACCGCATCTTCGCCGCCACGGTGCAGCACACGGTCAATGGGAAAACGGAGGAGATTCGCAGCATGTACAAAACATTCATTCAGCGACCCAGCAAGGAGATCATGGCACGCAAGCCGGGTTTTGTATTGAGCTGTTTTGTGGACAATGCGGGGTTTATCCGGTTGGATGATTATTTTTCTGTGTGTTTGAAAGCGGAAACGCATAACCACCCGAGTGCGATAGAACCCTACGCCGGAGCGAACACGGGATTGGGAGGAGTCATCCGCGACATTTTGGGTGCGGGCAAGGGTGCCAAACCTATCGCCAACTTGGATGTGTTTTGCTTTGGCGCGCCAGATACGCCCCAGCAGCTTGTCGAAGGCCACCACATTATTCATCCTCTCGGCATTATGCGCGGTGTCGTACACGGCGTGCGTGACTACGGCAACCGCATGGGCATACCTACCACCTCCGGCGCCATCCAGTTTGATCCGGCCTACATCTATAACCCGCTCGTCTTCTGTGGCACGGCAGGTGTGATCCCTCAGAGCGACATTGCCAAGGAGATGAAGCCTGGCCTGGCCGTGGTGGTCATCGGAGGACGCACCGGCAAAGACGGCCTTCACGGCGCCACATTCTCCTCCGCCGCCATGGGTGAAGCCTCCGCCGAGGAGGACCAACAGGCTGTACAGATCGGTAACCCCATTGAGGAAAAAAAGACGCTGGACGTGATATTGGAAGCGCGCGAGCGCGGGCTCATTGAGTTTGTGACGGACTGCGGCGCGGGCGGCTTCTCTTCCGCAGCGGGCGAGATGCTCTCGGAAACCGGCGGCAACGTTTATTTGGAGCGAGCTCCACTCAAGGAAGAGGGGTTGCAATCGTGGCAGATTTTCCTCTCTGAATCACAGGAGCGCATGGTGATGGCCGTGAAGCCGGAGAATGTGCCCGAGCTGCAGCGTTTGGCAGATACGTTCCAAACGGAAATGACGGTGCTGGGTGAGTCGAACGATTCCGGTGTGCTGCGTGTATGGCACGGCGGAGAATTGGTGTGTGAACTGGACAACTCCAAGCTGCACGATGCGCCCACCAAGCATCTTGCTTCCGTTTTTATATCCTCTCCAGCTCATACCGGATTGGAACTGGATGATACTCGCTTGGCGGAGGATCTGCGCGGGATCTTCGGTGACTTTGCGGTAGTTTCCCGCGAGCCGATTATCCGCGAATACGACCACGAGGTGCAGGGCAACACCGTGCTTAAGCCGCTGGCCGGGGCATCCACCGATGCTCCCCAGGACGCCTCGGTGATTGATATTGACGGCTCGGATAAGCTGATGGGCTTGGCACTGGCTATTCTGCCGGAGTGGGGTAAGACTGATCCCTACGCCATGGGTGTTGGCACGGTGGATGAAACGGTGCGCCAGCTCATCATCTCCGGTACAAACCCGGACAAGATAGCCCTGCTGGACAACTTCTGTATGGGCAATCCGGAAAGCCCGGAGGAGCTGGGGCGTCTGGTGGAATGCGCCAAAGGCATCCGCGATGCCGCATTGGCGTACGGCGCCCCCTACGTGTCCGGCAAAGATTCTTTCTACAACTACTTTGAGACCGAGAAGGGCCCCGTGAACATACCAGTCACTTTCCTTTGTTCCGGCTTCGGTGTGGTAGAAAACATTGAGCACGTGTGCGGGGCATCTTTCCGTCGCGCCGGTAGCGTACTCTTCTTGGTTGGCAATACTGAGGACGAAATCGGCGGCTCTGTCTATGCCCGCCGTTATGACATAGCTGACGCCAAAGTGCCGCAGACTGATTGTGCCGCACATTTTGCCATCTATAAGCAGTACTACGAACGAGCGCTAACCAAGGGGCTTGTTCTCTCCGCGCATGATTTGTCGGAGGGTGGGCTGGCCGTGGCAGCGGCCGAGATGGCTTTTTCCGGCAAGGCAGGGGTGAGCATTAATTTGGATGCCTTGCCCACACAGCACGGCTGGAAAAATAATGTGATACCCTGCTTTGCAGAGAGTACAGGTCGTTTTCTCGTGGAGGTGGATGAGGATTTTGCAACTGAATTCGCAGCAGCGATGGAAGGTTGCCCCTGCGCTCGCGTGGGCAAAAGCACGGCAGATGGCAAGATTACCCTCACTGCCGGAGATAAAACGGTGTTGCAGGCAGAGATAGCAGAACTTAAGCACATTTGGAAACACGGACTCACCCCTTACTATTGATTTGTACGCCATGCCCCACGCCCTTCTTCTGAAATATCCCGGGACCAACTGCGACGTAGAGACTGAGCGCGCACTGAGTGCAGCTGGTTTCTCCACTCAAGTTCAGCCCATTGCTACCGCCACTCCGGCGCATGTAGCCAAGGCACAGCTCATCGTCTTTTCCGGCGGTTTTTCTTATGGGGATTATGTGATGAGCGGCCGACTTGCCCAGTTGGAAACTGAGCGTTTTTTGGGCGATGCTTTGCAGAAGCATCACGCCAATGGCGGTTTTCTCTTGGGCATTTGCAATGGTTTCCAAATCCTCACTAAACTTGGCATTTTGCCCCGCTCTTCTCTTATTCTCAACAAGTCTGAGCGTTTTGAATGCATGTGGGATTGCTTGGTGAAAGTATCGCGCGCTTGCCCGTACACCCAACTGCTGCCGGATGAGTTTGAGTTGCCCTCAGCCCACGCGGAGGGGCGGCTTGTTTGCGACCCCGGTGACGCGCAGAAATACCTGGACAACGGCTGCGTCGCCTTGCAATATGCTGACAACCACAATGGCTCGGAATTGAGAATTGCCGGCTTGCAGGATTCCACCGGGCGTGCTATGGGTCTGATGCCGCACCCGGAGCGTTTTTTGCGTCCCCGCCACCACTATGATCCGGATTGGGATGGCGACCCGGATTGGGGCTGGGGCTATTACTTCTTCAAGGGAGCCTTTGAGGCACTCAAGTAAGCGTGCGGGTCGAACTGAGATATTAGCCACAACTGGGCAGATGAGCTTGCAATACACCGAAGGGGATTGTGTATGAGACCGGTTATTTACCAGCTCTTTGTACGGCACTTTTCAAATCAGGCGCGAAACGGTAAGCAATGGGGCACCAAGGCTGAAAATGGTTGCGGCCTCTTCACCGGGGTGAATGATGCCGCTCTTCGTGAGCTGGCACGCATGGGTGTCACCCATCTCTGGCTTACTGGTGTGCTCCGCCATGCTACGCAGACGGCATATCCCGGTCTGCCGGCACACCCTCCAAGCGTGGTGAAAGGTATTGCGGGCAGTCCCTATGCCGTGGTGGATTATTTTGATGTGGATCCGGATTTGGCCGAGCATCCGGAAACACGCATGACGGAGTTTCGCGACCTGTTGGTGCGCGTACGCAAGTGGGGTATGATACCGATGATTGACTTTGTGCCCAACCACGTGTCGCGCTGCTACGCCTCTATAGTGGCACCACAGTGGGAGTTTGGACGACAGGATCGTACAGAGATGTTTTTCGATCGTAATAATTCCTATTTCTACTTGGATCGAGGAGTTGGAGAGGGAAGAATGATGCTTCCGGACGGCGAATTCTTACCGGAGCGCGGTTGTGGCCGTGTAACCGGCAATAACGCTGCTACATGGACCCCTCTGAACACCGATTGGTATGAGACAGTAAAGCTTAATTACGGCTGCGATTATCGCCATGGTGCGGCGGAGGCCGAGGCTTTGCCGGGAATAATGGCGCGTCGCGAGGCACTACCGCGTACTTGGCTGCTACTGGATGAGGTATTAGCCTGGTGGCAGAGTATGGGTGTGGGAGGATTCCGCTGTGATATGGCTCACATGGTGCCCCTGCCTTTCTGGCGCTGGGCCATTGCACATGCCCGCTTGCGTGGGGAGGTTTTTTTTGTGGCCGAGGCTTATAATGATGGCATGAAGCTTACGGAGCAGGATGCACTGCCCGCGCTGCTTGCCGCGGGATTCAATGCCGTATATGATGCCGAGGCATACCACGCCTTACGCGGCCTCTATGAAAGCGGAGGCTGGGCAAACGATTTAGATCGCTTTCACCGTCCGGAAAACCCGCTCTTTTCCTGCGGCGTGCGTTACGTGGAAAATCATGATGAACCTCGTATGGCCTCCCCCGCTTTTTGGGGCAGTGCGGGAGAAAAAGTAGCGCGCGCTGTGATGGCGGCTCAATTCTTTACGTCCTGCGGCCCTGTGCTCTTCTATAATGGGCAAGAAGTTGCGGAACGTGCGGACGGCCCTACCGGCTTTGGAGGGACAAACGGACGCACTTCCATCTTTGATTACACGACACTCCCGCGCTTACAACTTTGGTACAACCATGGTTGCTGTGATGGCGCGGAATTGCCCATGGAGCTGCACGCCTTGCGCGATTTTTGCTCCCGCTTGCTGCGCATGCTCCAACTGCCTGCCATTGCGCGCGGCGGCTTCTACGGTCTCAATTGGGCTAATCGGCAAACCGCTCAGTTTGGCCGCGAGCCAGGCGAATCAGTTTCCGGTCACCTCGTGTATGCTTTTCTACGCTATGATTCCGCCTCCCATTCTGCCCTTCTTATCGTTTGTAATTTCTCCTCTGTTGCGGCCGCGGATGTCCATGTCCATTTCTCTGATGATGCCTGCAATTGGGCTCGCCGCACCGCTCATACCTTCCAATTTCGCGATCTCCTCGCACCGGACGAACCGCCTATTTCAGTTTTTCGCGCAACGTTACTTTCTTCTGGACTTCCTCTCTCCATCCCCGTTGGGTCTGCGCGGGTCCTTTCTTGGGATTGAACTAGATCCCCCTTTTTACAATGCGTGACATAATGTCACAAATTGGACATTATGTCACAAATTGGACATTATGACGCAAGCGGTTTATGAGCCGATTGCCGTATAAATAAAATGATAATAAATGATTTACAAAAATTATTAAAGTTGGTACAGGATTTGCATGGAATGGGGTGAAGAGTCTGAACCCGCTCAAAAGTCGGGAATAAGGCAACAACAACCAGAAAGGAGCTACAACAATGAGCAAGATTTTAGGAATAGACTTGGGCACAACAAACTCATGCATGGCCGTGATGGAAGGAGGGCAGGCAACAGTGCTGGAAAACAGCGAAGGGGCTCGTACAACACCCTCGATCATCGCCTTTACGAAAAGTGGAGAGCGAATCGTGGGACAAGCGGCTAAACGCCAGGCAGTCACCAACCCGCGCAACACCATCTTTTCGGCGAAGCGACTTATCGGGCGTAAATTTTCCGAATTGACGGAGGAAGATAAGAAGGTTCCCTATACCATTGTGGAGGCGGCCAACGGCGACGCCCACATCCAAGTGGAAGTGAATGGGGAGACCAAGGTGTTCTCCCCGCAGGAGATCAGCGCCATGGTGTTAGGCAAGCTGAAGGCGGACGCGGAATCACGGCTGGGTGAAAAGATTACGGAGGCCGTTATTACTGTGCCGGCGTACTTCAATGATGCTCAGCGTAACGCTACCAAAGCGGCCGGTGAGATTGCCGGACTGAAAGTACGCCGTATCATCAACGAACCGACTGCGGCAGCCTTGGCGTACGGACTGGATAAGAAAACGGACGAAGAAAAAATTGCCGTGTATGACTTGGGTGGCGGCACCTTTGATATCTCCGTGCTGGAGATAGGCGATGGCGTTTTCGAGGTGAAAGCGAGTGATGGAGACACCCACTTGGGCGGTGATGACTGGGATAATGCTATCATCAACTGGATACTTGCTGAGTTCAAAGCAAAGGAAGGTATGGATATTTCCCGGCAAACGGATGCTTTACAGCGTATCAAAGAAGAGGCCGAGAAAGCTAAGATTGCCCTGAGCTCTACACAGAGCTACGACATCTCGCTGCCCTTTATCACCATGGATGCCACGGGTCCCAAGCACATCCAGATGACACTCACGCGCAGCAAGCTTGAGCAGCTTACGGAAGAACTGCTGGAGCGCACCGTGAATCCTGTGCGCAGCTGTATTTCTGCTGCGGGGCTGAGCGCTAGCGAGATTGATGAGCTCGTGCTCGTTGGGGGCATGACCCGTATGCCTGCCGTCCAAGACATGGCAAAACGCTTGGCGGGCAAGGAACCGCACAAGGGAGTGAATCCGGATGAGGTGGTTGCCGTGGGCGCTGCTATTCAGGGCGGTGTGCTTACCGGTGATGTGAATGACGTGCTGTTGCTGGATGTAACTCCGTTGACACTCTCTATCGAAACAATGGGCGGTATTGCCACTCCGATGATTGATCGCAACACGACCATCCCAGTGAATAAGAGCCAGGTGTTCTCTACAGCGGCGGATAATCAGCCAGCGGTGGACATCCGCATTTGTCAAGGCGAACGTAAGATGTTCAATGACAATAAATTACTCGGGAACTTCAAGCTGGATGGCATTCAGCCAGCTCCGCGCGGAGTACCTCAGATCGAGGTGACCTTCGATATTGATGCCAACGGTATCTTGAAAGTGACTGCTAAGGATAAGAACACAGGCAAGGAGCAGAATATTTCTATCCAAGGTTCCTCCGGCCTGTCCAAGGAAGAGATTGAGCGCGCCAAAAAAGATGCCGAGGCACACGCTGAGGAAGACCGAAAACGAGCCGAGGATATTGAGGTGCTCAACAAGGCCGATTCCTTGGCTCACAATGTGGAACGTCAACTCTCCGAAATGGGGGACAAGGCGCCCGACCAACTCAAACAGCCTATTACCGAAAAGGTGAATGCGCTGAAAGCCGCCACGGAAGGTAAGGACGTGCAAAAAGCTCGCACTCTCACCGCCGAGTTGGAGAAAATGCTTGGAGAGCTTGCCCAGGCCGCCCAAGCTGCTAGTGCCGCAACCGCCGACTCCGCCCCTCAGAGTGATACGGCCGATGGCCCCCGGAAGGCCAAAGGCAAGGTTGTGGATGCCGAGGTCGTGGATGATGATCAATAACCAATTAAGCCTGCCCGGTGCAGGTATGTTATATCATCACCCGCATCGGCAGAAACCTTTCCCTCAAAAATAACTTCAACCCAATACACACACTATGAACATTAAACCATTAGGACAACGCGTGCTCGTGAAGCGCGAGGAAGCAGAAAGCAAAACCGCCGGTGGTCTTTTCCTGCCGGATACCGCGAAGGAGAAACCTCAGCAGGCCATTGTCATGGCTATCGGCACTGGTGGCCGCGACAAAGATGGCAAGGAGATTCCCTTTAATGTGGCAGTGAACGACAAAGTGCTCATCACCAAATACGGTGGCACCGAAATCGTGGTGGATGGAGAGACTCTCACGATCATCAACGAAAGCGACATACTCGCAGTTATCAAGTAACCCTTAACTCTTTAACTATACTATGGCTAAACAACTCGTATTTGAAGAATCGGCTCGGCAAAGCCTGCTGACAGGTGTCAGCAAAATCGCCAAAGCGGTCAAGAGCACCTTGGGGCCTGCCGGTCGCAATGTGGTGATCGACAAAAAGTTCGGTTCCCCGAGCATTACTAAAGACGGAGTGACCGTTGCCAAGGAGGTGGAATTGGAAGATCCTTATGAGAACATGGGTGCCCAACTCGTGCGCGAGGTTTCCAGCAAAACAAACGATATCGCTGGTGATGGAACCACCACGGCGACCGTGCTTGCCGAAAGCATTTACCGCGAGGGCCTGCGCAACGTTACTGCCGGCGCTAACCCAATCTCCCTGCAGCGCGGCATCAACCAGGCTGCCGCCGCTGTCGTTGAAGAGCTCAAAAAGATTTCCAAACCTGTTGACTCTTCCAAAGAAATTGAGCAGGTCGCTACTGTGTCGGCCAACTGGGATGCCGAAATAGGCAAGATCATTGCTGAGGCCATGGACAAGGTGGGTAAAGATGGCACCATCACCGTGGAAGAAGCCAAGGGCATTGACACCAGCCTGGACGTGGTTGAGGGTATGCAATTCGACAAAGGTTACCTCTCCCCCTACTTCGTGACGAATGCAGATGCGATGGAGGCGGCGCTGGAGAATCCCTACATCCTCATTTTTGAGAAGAAGATCAGCAACCTCAAGGATTTCTTACCCATTCTCGAGAAAGTAGCTAAGACGGGCAAACCTTTCCTGATCATCGCCGAGGATATTGAAGGTGAAGCGCTGGCAGCTCTGGTAGTGAACCGTCTGCGCGGCACGCTCAACGTGTGTGCCGTGAAAGCCCCGGGCTTCGGTGACCGCCGCAAGGCGATGCTGCAGGATATCGCTATCCTCACTGGTGGCAAGTGCATCTCCGAAGATCTCGGCATGAAGCTCGAAAATGTCGATATCGCTGACCTTGGTATTGCTAAGCGTGTCGTGGTCACCAAGGATACGACCGTCATCATTGAAGGAGCCGGAAAGAGTGCTGACATCTCTGCCCGTGTTGGCCAAATCCGCAAGCAAATAGAGGACACAACCAGCGATTACGACCGTGAGAAGCTCCAAGAGCGTTTGGCTAAGCTTGCCGGTGGCGTAGCTGTCATCAAGGTAGGTGCCGCTACTGAGACCGAAATGAAGGAGAAGAAGGATCGTGTGGACGATGCTCTGCATGCCACCCGCGCTGCGGTGGAAGAGGGCATTGTACCGGGCGGCGGCGTTGCTCTTATCCGTGCGCAGAAAGCCATATCCAAGCTCAAACTGACTGGCGATGAAAAAACCGGTGCCGATATCGTGTACCGTGCTGTGGAGTCCCCGCTGCGCCAGCTCGTGGAGAACGCCGGTCGCGAGGCTGCCCTCATCGTTGAGAAGGTGAAGAGTCTCAAGTCTGCAAGCGAAGGGTATAATGTCGTAACAGACGCCTACGAGGACTTGCTCACCAGCGGCGTTGTGGATCCTACTAAGGTGGCTCGCACCGCTCTGCAGAATGCAGCTTCCATCGCAGGCCTCATGCTCACCACGGAGTGTCTCATCACTGAGCTGCCAGAGAAGAAATGCTCATGCAATCATGGTGGTGCCGGTGCTGACATGGGCGGTATGGGAGGTATGGGCGGCATGATGTAACCTTCCAGTAATCTCGCTAACTCATTTTCCCGGCGCGCTTGCTTCTTGCTCGCGCGCCGGGATTTTTGCGTAGTTTGGTGTGCCCTACGGCCTGAGATGGGTGCCCCGCGGGAGCGGAACCGCACAGATGAACAAGGACACGAAAATGCAGTAAAGAGTCAGTCGAAAATCTCAAACTCATGTTCTCATGCGCATGCCGTGATGACAGTCCCCTACACATGGTGACGTGGAATTGGTGAAGAGTATTCTGAAAAGTTGGGTTTAGGAACGGTGGGCGTAGTGGAGCAGAGTTGCTCCAGAGAAGGAAAATCCCGGAACGGAGAGAAACGCCAAAACGTTTCCTTATCAACTCCGTTCCGGGAGAGAAGTACGAGCCGTTTCGTACGATAACTTTACGCGTGTTACAATGAGGCAAGCTGGCGCTGCAGGTCAGCAATTTCTCGATTGATCGAGGAAACTTCCTCAGGGGATGAAGCGCGCTGGATTTGAGCTTTCTTTGCGTTGATTTGAGCAATGAGGCGCTCCCGTTGAGCAAGCAGGGATTTTGAACGTGCCGCTTCGGAATTTAACTCAGCTTGCTTGGTATAGCCTTCCTGAATAAGAGCCTGCTGGCGTGCCTGAGCCTTTGTCGGCGACCAGAAGATTCCCCCAGCCGTCGGGTCCCCCGTCGTGGCACACGAGGTAAGAAGCATCCCGCATATTGCTGGTAGCAAGACCCATCGAACTTCCTTCTTCATACGGGTAATGGAATATAATGAAGGACTTACTTAACTGCGAGACCGGAAAGTTCCGCGAGAACGGATTTCTCCTTGTCAAGGTTAGCTATTTTCTGGTTCAGCTCGGCCAAATCTGCTCCCTGAGCATCTTGTTTGGCCTGTTTGGCTGTGTCAATATCTTTTTGGATGAGAGCGATGCCCTGTTTGGCATTGTCGCGTTCTTGGGCAGAAAGAGATTTGCCTTCGCTGCGAAGCTTGGAGACCTCTTGCGATAGTTTTTGGTTATATTTTTTGGTTTCAGCAATGCGATTGTCTAGCTGTTTGTTATTGTCGCGTACGTACTCTTCAGTAGAGGCGTAGGCTTCCTTCTGCTTCACAATGGATTCTCCCCATGCAAAACCAGTCAGAGCTCCAGCAGCTGCCCCGACGACAAGCCCGGTGATAACGGCTTTCTTGTCGCCTCCCGTCGCAAGTCCAGCCAGGGCTCCCAGAGCGGCTCCGCCTAGGGTCCCCATCACTGTACCTTGCGTACGGGTTTTTGTTTTGTCAGACATGCTGGAACACGAGGTCACGCCAGTCATCATGCTTGTCATGACGATTGCTGCGGTTGCATTGTGGAACAATGTTTTTTTATTCATTGGTCGTAGTATAGTGTTGGTTATTTGGGTTTTGTCGCCTGCTCCCTCCTGAGAAAGAAGGAGAATGCAGGAAAGAGAGTCGGATTCACTCGCTTAGCACGGTGTCGTCACCTTCAAATGGGAAGGGTGTGTAACCTGGGGAGAGTTGGGGTTTGTCCATCCCTTCTTCTTTGATGTCTAAACCATTGATTTTTCCGGTATTATCAAGTCGCAAAATCACTTTTTGATAGCCGCTCTTATCCTTTGCTCGAGTGCGGGCTGCATGATTTTTATCCGCTTTGAACACGTAAGCGATATTTATCTCTATAAGGGGTTCGGTTGCATGCACTCCCACGGAAAGCAGCTTAACAGCGCGTGGGCTGTAGTAATCAATATTCTTCTTGATGTCTTGCAACAATTCCATGCGTGTGAGCCTTCGGCCGGTCCCAAGTTCCTCAATTTGGCTGGCATAGGAGTCCGAAAGAACGCCCAAGGATGCTCGTCGTGGAGAAACAAATTCCATGCGCGCCATTATGGCATCTTGTATCCAGCTCACTTTGAGCGATCCCATCATGGGTTCGCTTTCCACTGAAGCGGGGGTCCCTTTGTCACCCGCAGAAACGGAGGGTTTGGGAGGCGGTGGTTGGAGCTCGTTTAGTTTTTTTTGAATCTTGGCGGCAATTCCCGGGTTACGCTGAGAAAAGAAGTTCCGCAAGTCTTCCAGAACGACCGCGTCATCCGTGTCGTCGGAACGCAGTATGGGAATAAGCCAGTCGTCACCGCCGATACGTTGACGGATTGCGGCATTATCTCCACTATAGAGGGCTTTAAGAACCTCGGCTGCCATACGAATGTTTCCCAGAGCGGCGTGCACAGAAGTTAGGCGGAGGAGCAGATCGTTTGGCATGCGTCTGCGATCCTGCAAACTTTTGTTGATCTCGCGAGCCAAGTCATTGGTGCAGGACGTGTCCAATTTTTGAGTGTCTTTATACAATTTCTCAAATTGTGGAGGGAGCTCGCTGTCGGCGGCCAGAGCTCCGGCAAGACTTGTCAACGACACCGCCGCAATGAACAATTTGTTTCTCATAATGAAAATCGCAGTTATAAATATGCTAACAGAGAAGGGGGTTATTGGCCGTCCTTTTCACGCCGAAAAGCGGCACTTAGTTCAAGCCCTTGCGAGCGAAGAGCACAGACGACAGGGCAAACCAGGAAATCCGTTATGACAAGCAGCAACGCCCACGTGAGCCAAACGGCGAATAAGCATGCGGCCCTGGCAAGGATTTCTCCGAAGCCTTCGTAGCCCCAACGGCGGTAGATTCCCTTTCTCGCCGCAATGAGTTCCGCCTTCTCTCCTTCGTATTTTTTGCGTTCGTCAATAGCTTTCTCGTAAATCCGGCGGAGCTTTCCGAAATCATTTTCGTACTTCCAATCTTTCAATACAAGCTCCTTGCTCTGTAGAACCTGCTGACCGATACTTGCCATTTCCCGGAGGCGATTTTGAGAACCGACCAATTCCCCATTGATTCGTTCGATTTGTTTCAGTAAATCGGTTATTTGCCCTTTGAGAGTTTGGATGCGTGCCCTTTCATCAGTCGTAAGCACGTGATTCATATTGCGCTTTCCTTCCTTTCTGATTTCTTTGAGGTTGACCACCATAGGCAGCCATGCGCCAAGACGGCAGAGACTTTCACGCCACTTTTGCGCGATCTCGCTTCGTACTGGAGAATTGCCGTTCGTGACACCTGCCAGCAAAGGAAGTTTCAGCCCCAAGAGGTGCATTGTCTCGTAATCCACTGAGTTTTCGTCATCCTTTTCATATACGCTTTCCACCGGAAGCATGACTTTCCGGGTGTACTCAACTTCCTGTTTCGTCATGGGATAGCGTATGTTTTCAATTTGCGTCTGCAAGTCTCTCACGTTGTTTTGAAGTTCTTCACGTTTCTTCTCATGATCATTCACTTTTTCCTGCAGAGGCGTGAGCATAGCCTGCAAATTTGTTTCAATATCGCCATACAGCAGTCCTTTGTCAGTAACAAGATTTTCCTGAGCTTGTTTCAACTTTGCTTCGACTTCTTTCTCCTCCCTATCTCCGAACGTCAGTGAAGGAACGGGGAGCACGAGGGGCATCCGTCGTTTAAAATCAGCCGATGGATTTACCTTCGCGATTTGAGCGGAGGCCTGTTGGAAGCTCTCGTTATACGCGGGTAGAGCCTCCTTCGCCTGCACAGCTTCCTCGGACACGATCCGCGCGTGCTCTTCCTCCAACCTCTTCATTTGTTTGCTGTTGTAGGTGAGTTGGCTCGTCAGCGAAATGAGTCCGGAGACCATCTGAAGACCCAATAGGACGATGCAGCCGATGGTACCAAGCGTAAGCATCAGCCACGCCACACAGCGCCAGAACCATACAAAAATATATGCCGCAGTTAGCTTCTCTTTCATATTCTTACGTCATTTAGAAGGATGTGACCCACAGAGCAATACCGATTACTGTTGCGTACACAATGGCAACGGCAGCACATATCCCCGTGGCCCATAGGGCGATCTTGAACGCCCCTCTCAAAATCTTTTTCATATTTTACTGGCTAACTGTTGTTTTGCATGACGATTTCCGCGAGACTTTTCCTGTCGAACATGATCGTTTTGCGACGTGGAACCCTCCGGTTTTATTGGGTATCACCTGGAATCCTCGCCCTGAGGATAGCGTATTTGAAATACGTACACCTCTGAGTGTATCATATTTATAATGAAGCGACAGCCAATCACCAATACGTCGTTCTTTCCCACCAAGGACGATGACCAACCCCTGTAAGTCCCTGAAAAGAAAAGAGCATTTTTTCTGATTTATGGCTTGACATACGTATTTCAAATACGTAAGGCAGAAAAGCGATGTGAGGCTCGTTCACCCTGTGAGATCCATGGGGAGTCCGGTACACAGATAGGGTGAATTGGCTGGTTTGTCAATAGAAGGAATGTTTATAATGGGGAGCATGCGGTGAGTGTACAACGAGAAAAAGTCGCACTCATCAGTGTTTCCTCTCTTGGGCATGCGTGTACGTTTACATAAGCCGTGTTCCCTCAAAAATGATAATTGACGTGCTTGACTCTCTCCACATATGGTTTCCTTGGATGGATATGAATGAAATTGACAATTGCATGCCAGCGGGGTAGACTGCGCGGCATATGAATGGGAACAAACCATACCGCGTGGCGGACATAACCTTGAAGGATTGGGGACGTAAGGAAATTATGATCTCAGAGCACGAAATGCCCGGACTCATGGCTTGCCGGGAGAAGTATGCTGCGGCACAACCGCTCAAGGGGGTACGCATCACCGGTTCCCTGCACATGACGATCCAGACCGCCGTGCTGATCGAGACGCTCACAGCGTTGGGGGCCGAGGTTCGTTGGGCGAGTTGCAATATCTTTTCCACTCAGGACCATGCGGCGGCGGCTGTTGCAGCGGCCGGGGTGCCGGTTTTCGCATGGAAAGGTGAAACGGCCCGGGAGTACTGGGAGTGCACGTGGAGCGCGCTTTGCCACCGGGATGGGAAGGGACCCCAGCTTCTGGTGGACGATGGGGGAGATGCAACGCTGCTGCTGCACCGCGGCTACGAGATGGAGCGGGGCGACGACTGGGTGAACACGCCCGGCGGAAGTGAGGATGAGCAGGCGCTCAAGGACCTGCTGCGCCGCATCGGCAAGGAAGCTCCCGGTATTTTTCAACGTTGGCTGCCGGAGGTCGTCGGCGTGTCGGAGGAAACGACCACCGGTGTGCACCGCCTATACCGCATGGAGAAAGAGGGACGTTTGCTCTTCCCCGCCATCAATGTGAACGACTCGGTGACCAAGAGCAAGTTTGACAATTTGTACGGTTGCCGGGAAAGCTTGACGGACGGCATCAAACGAGCTACGGACGTCATGGTGGCGGGCAAGGTGGCGGTCATCTGCGGCTACGGTGATGTGGGCAAGGGCTGCGCGCAGGCTTTGCGTGGACTGGGGGCGCAGGTTATCGTTACCGAAATTGACCCCATCTGTGCGCTGCAGGCCGCCATGGAGGGCTACCGCGTGCTCACGGTGGAGGATACCCTGGGTGTGGGCGATATTTATGTGACGACCACGGGCAACTGCGACATCATCACCTTGGAGCACATGCAGAGGATGAAAAACCAGGCTATCGTGTGCAATATCGGGCACTTTGATGATGAGATACAAGTGGCCCGACTCCATTCGGCGCCGGGGGTTGCGCGCACCAATATCAAGCCGCAGGTGGATAAGTACGCCTTCCCGGACGGGCATGAAATCTACCTGCTGGCCGAGGGGCGTCTGGTGAACCTGGGTTGCGCCACGGGACACGCCTCCTTTGTGATGAGCAACAGTTTCACCAACCAGGTGCTTGCGCAGATAGCTCTCTGGGAACGGCGCGCAGATCAGACTGAGCCGAGAGTGCAGGTGCTGCCCAAGGAGTTGGATGAGGAAGTGGCTCGGCTGCACCTCGGCAAACTCGGTGTGCATCTCACCATCCTGACCGAAAAGCAGGCGAATTATTTGGGCGTGCCGGTGCAGGGGCCTTTCAAGAGCGAGGCCTACAGGTACTGATGTCAAGCGCCATGGATTTGCTGAGTTACAAGGACGCGCTGGATTGGTTGTACGCCTCGCAGATGTTCGGCATGAAGCTGGGACTGGTCGGCATCTCCCGATTGCTCACTGAATTGGGTGTGGAGCGACCGCAGGCCAGGGTGATGCACGTGGCCGGCACCAATGGCAAGGGGTCGGTGTGCGCCTTTGCCGAGTCGGTGGCACGCGCTGCGGGGTACACCACGGGGCTCTTTACCTCGCCCCACCTCGTGCGGTTCAATGAACGCATCCGCGTGAATGGCGCCAGCATCCCGGATGCCGATGTTGCAAGGCTGATTGCCCGTGTGCGGCGTCAGGTGGCGGGCTGGGAAACGCCGCCCACATTCTTTGAGCTGACGCTGGCTGTGGCCATGCTGTACTTTGCTGAGCAAAGGCCCGACCTCATCATCTTGGAAACGGGTATGGGCGGCAGACTGGATGCCACAAATGCCCTGCCGAAGGATGTTGCGGTCATTACCCCCATCGGCATGGATCACACGCAATACCTTGGTTCCACCCTCTACGATATCGCCCGTGAGAAGGCTGCCATTCTCGCGTGGCACCGTCCGGCTCTCACTGCCCCGCAGCAGCCGGATGCCTTGCGCGCCATTCATGAGGCTGCGGCTGCTTGCCATACCGAATACCGTATCATCGCTGAGCCCTGCGAGCTGCCGCTCGGGCTCACCGGCGCCCACCAGAAGCTCAATGCAGCCTTGGCTCTGGCAGCTTTGCGCGCAGCGATACCGCATTTTCTCTGCTCGGAGGCGCAGCTGGCGGAGGGACTGGCGAGCACGTGTTGGCCGGGGCGATTTGAGGAAGCGCTGCCCGGGGTCATCCTCGATGGCGCGCACAACCCCCCGGCCATGCACACTCTGGTGGACACGTGGCGAGCAACGCACGGTGAGGCTCGCGCCTGCTGCATTTTTGCCGGGGCGGCGGATAAGGATTTGATGGAGGTTCTCAAGATTTTATCTCCGATCGTTGATCAATGGGTGCTGCCGCCCGTCCAATCTCCGCGCATCAAGCCTCCGGCGGAACTTGCGACGATGGTGCAGCGTGTATCGGAAGCTCCCGTAAGTGTTCCTGCTACTCTGGCGGAGGCTCTGAGGACGCTCCGGCGCCCGCTGCTGATCTGCGGCTCCTTTTTCCTGATTGGGGAGTGTCTGGCGCTGCTGCAGCATAGCTCTGATTTTCGGGCGACCGGACAATAGACGTACTCTGCACTTGCACGTGTCGAGGGACGATGCTATTCTGCTCGCATGGATATGCTGGGTGGAGCCTTTGGCGCCGAGCTGCCGCACGTGGGCAACTTTCCGTACGCAGAGGGACAGTGCTGCGCGTACGTCAACAGTGGGCGTGCCGCGTTGGAGTGCATCTTGCTCAGTATGCCACGGCGTCCGGCACGCGCCTTTGTTCCGCGTTTTACCTGCGATACTGTGCTACAGCCCTTTGAGCGCCTCGGCATCCCCGTGCTGCGCTACGAGATGCGCGGTGAGTTGTTTTCGGATGCAGAGCCGCAGCTGCCGGAGCCAGCCAGGGATGAAGACCTGCTGCTGCTTACCAATTATTTTGGCATGAGCGAGCCCGCCCGCTTGCACGAGTTGGCGGAGGCTTATCCCGGACCCTGCGTGGTGGATGCTGCCACGGCTCTCTACGCCCCACCGGTAGATGGCGTGGCGTGTTTTTACAGCCTACGTAAGTTTGCCGGGGTGCCGGATGGCGGAGTGGCAGTGGCGCCGTTTCCCCTGCTGTTGCCAGAGCGGGAAGACCGCTCCGCGCGGGCAGCCATTGCCCTGTGGCAACGCGTGGAGTTGGGCGCGGAGGCTTCCATGCCTGATTTCGAAGCGTTGGAGAATCGGCTGCAGGGCGAGCCTCGCCGCATGAGCCCCCTCACGCGTGCCTTGCTCGACAGCATCGATTGGGAGTGCATTGCGCATCGTCGACGCGTGAATTATGCGTCTCTGCATGCACGCCTCGCGGGTCTCAATCGGCTGACTCTGCCGACCGTCCCGCCGTCCGCTCCGTTCTGTTACCCCTTTTTGTCCGGCATCCCGGGGTTGCGCGATGAGTTGGTGGATGCTCGCATAGCGCTTCCTTTCCTATGGCCGGAGGTGATTCGCGATACGCAGGAGGAAAGCCCCGCCAATCGCCTGTCGCGCGCTCTGTTGCCCTTGCCCATTGACCAGCGTTACACGCCGGACGCATTGATCGCCCGCCTGGGTCCCATTTAGGGCAAGCACATGGGAGAGGCATCGACAAGGAAAGAGATTTTCCCAGCCGGTCGAGCGCGCCTTTTTCTCCCACTTTCTAACGGTGATGGATTCCCCACTCAAGTTAGGTCATAATGAGCTGCATGAACCCCGAAATCGCAGAAAACCTCAACGCGCAAATTGGCCTCGAATTCAACACCGCCTTCCTCTTCCTCTCGCTTTCCGTTCAGCTCAAAGAATATGGCATGCGCGGCGCCGGCCGCTGGATGCGCTCGCGTTACCACGACATGTGTGAGCACACTCTGCGCATTTTGGATTACCTGGAGCTGCAGCGCATCCCAGTCGTCATGCCTACCATTGCTCCTGTCGATTACGCCTGGGATTCCCCGCCGGATCTTTTCCGCGTGGCGCGTGAGCATGCCGGGAGAATCACCGATGCCATTCACCGTCTCATCTCCCTTTGCCGACGGGAGGCTGACTTCGCAACCGAGCAGTTGCTCATGCCGGGCGTGCGCTCACAACTTTTGATGGAAGCGCGCCTCGCCGACGTTCTGCGCGACTTGAGGCGCTGTGGGCATGATGTCTCCGCCCTGCTTCTCTTCGATAAAAGTCTGCGCTGAGTTCATGCATGGGATGCCTGAGCCTTCATTTGTCACGGGACTTTTTGTCGGGTCTCTTTTTTGAATCATTGCAGAACGCGATGCGCTACTAGCGTCACCTTTTCCGATTGCTGCGTGTATTGAACCCCTTTCGTCAGACGATCGGCCTGTTCGGCCAGTTCGCGTAACGTTTTTCCCGCGGCCTGGATGCTCTCCGTTTGTCTCCCTCTTCCTGACGTTTGCGTTATTGATAGGCGGTCGTGAAGCTCTCCCGCATGGCCGCTGCAACAATCCGAAAAGGGCGTTTACGATGCTTGCTGAGTCTGCAAAAACGTAGTTCGGCAACCGTGTGGACAAGTGGACAGCCGACTGTCGAAAGGTCCTTCCCCCGCGAGTAGCCCCAATCTACGAGAATGTGTCGCGCACTGGCGGTACGAGCTGTGGCAGCATCAGTAAAGGAATCGCCTCCCATGGTGAGCTGCTGTGGGGGTACACCCCAGAACTTGGCGTTGTTTGGCAGGGCTTCCGGCGTAGTTTTGCGGGGAAATTTCCTGGTGTCCGATAATGGGGGGGGCGAAGACGTGCTCGCAGAGATTACACGCACTGTATCGTGAATAATTCGTTTTTCTTGTCGGAAAGGGCAGCCAGATGCGCGCTGGTGCCGGAGCCTGGATTCGTCCCCTCTTCCACGATGCCTGTGAGCAAGCCCTGCACATCCTCTACCTGTGATGCCTGTGTTATTTTTCGAATTTTTAAGGCTTATTTTTATATTATTTTCATATTCTGTAATTTATATTAATTTATGACGTGGTCATCTCTTTTTAAAAGAGATATACTCCATTTTATGGCAATTTTATCTTATTATAAACACGTAAGAACATATTTTGTTATCAAAAAATAAATTTTTCAATCTCTATACATGAGTTATTTTTGCGTGCCTCAAAGCACATAACGCGTTTCTGCCGTCCATCTCTTTTAAAAAGAAAACACTCATAGTAAAAACCCATTTAAAGTGCTTCTTGTAAATAGAAAATATGGTCAATAAGATAATAAAATCAAGTTAAAATAGGAGACATCGTGCTATGCAGGAAAGCGAAAGAAAGGACTGGACTTCTCTTTTAAAAAGTGATAGGTTGCCGGGGAACCGCCAGACTTACTGAGATGGAACGAACCAAAGGGTAGGGATGCGGAGATTTTTTCACAACAGAGCCTTCTACCACTATGAGACTACACCTCCCCCTTTTTCTCCGTACAGCGTTATTAACTTCGATGCTTTGTATCTCAATCTCATCGGCCGACAATGTTGTGAAACAGGATGGGAAGATCATACAAATCACGGAACTCAAAGACAGTGAAAATGGTTCGGTGGAAATTACATGGGACTCAGCGCAGGCGTTTCTTGGTCAAACGTTAGACGGAGACGTGACGATCACGGTGAGTGGTACCGGCATTATATCATTGGGTCGTGGCCAGTTGGGGAACAAAGATGGCAACATCGACATTGACGTGCGCAACGGAGGCCATTTTACTCTGGCGTTGGGTGACATAGCATACGGCGGAGGTAACGCGACTATTAACGTAGGATCGGGAGGAACCTTGGAATACAAGTTTGGAACAATTGCATATAATAATATGCGAGGGGAGGATATAAGGCCCGTGCAGATCGTGCTGGATGGAGGACGCCTTGAATGCCAGAGTGGGATTTTGGCTTACGGCACCAAGAATCGTACGGGAGCAGCAGATATCACGGTGAAGAATCACGGTGAATTTGATCTGAGTAGCGGGTTACAGGCAGGTTATGGTTTTTCGGGCGGTAAAGCGGTGGTGAAATTGTCTGTGGAGCAGGGCGGAAAGGTTACGCATCATGGCTCTCTGGGAAAATCAGATTGTGAGCGGGACTACGAGAAAGGCGAGGGCGGTTCCTACAAAAAGGATGAGTCGGGAAATTTGATTCCCGTGTACAGCGACCCCGGTTCCTACGATGTGACCATTCATGTTGCAGGCTCCAACGCGGTTTACGAATTGGCAGGAGGCTTCATCGGAGGC
Organism: uncultured Akkermansia sp.; assembly: GCA_947588735.1. Lineage (GTDB taxonomy): Bacteria > Verrucomicrobiota > Verrucomicrobiia > Verrucomicrobiales > Akkermansiaceae > Akkermansia. The sequence continues at coordinate 19,788 of CANQAD010000009.1, read as the reverse complement.
AAAGAAAACACGAAGAAAACCGGGACAGAGCTGGAGAACAAAATTCACATTACCGTCGAACAAGAAGGTCTGTTTAGGCAAACAGGCGGCACGCTGGCGGTGGGCGATGAGCTGCAGAAGGAAATCTCGGTGCAGACCGGCGGCGTTTTTGAACAAACAGGAGGAAGCAATAACGCGGACGTTACCGTGACAGGGGAATACAAGATGACCGGTGGCACGGTGAACGGCGTACTGAATGTCAAAGAAAGCGGAAATTGGCTGCTCAACGGCGGCACGATTAACGGAGGCCTGATCATCGGAACCGAAGGGGTTGCCGAGCAAGACAACGGTACGATTTCAGAAAAGGCAAGTCTGACCGTTCAAGGTCAATTCACCATGTCCGGGGGTACTAATGCGTCCGGCATGACAATCGATGGCGGCGCCTTTATTCACGGTGCCGGTCGGGTAGGTCAGGAGGCTCAAGAGGGCCAAGGAAGGCAAGTAGAGGTGACGATAACGTCCGGAGAGTACACGCTGAAAGGACACGCGGAGTTGGTGAATGCGCACGTGACACTCACCCAAGGAACCTTCTCAGCTGAGCATGGGAGCTCCCTAACCAACGTGACGCTGGGTATCGAGGGTGGAGAGGCAAGCATGCACAATTCTATTTTGCAGGACAGTACCGTCCATGTGGGGGAAGGGCTCACTTTCACCATTTCCGGTTCAACAGCTCACGTGAGTGGATCCACGATCGACCTGCAACAAGGTGCTAAACTTGAATTGCAGGATAATGCCGAGCTTACCATGGAGGAACTCCACCTCTCGGCTGAAAACAGCCGAGTGAATCAAGAGAGTGGGATCTTCACCGGCAATATCACGCTGGATAAGGGAACTTACAACCAGAGTGGTGGCGTTGCGAAAGCGGATAGGGTGACGGTGCGCGGTTCTCATAGTTCCTATACACTGGGTGAGCACGGTGTACTGACAAATGCGGATGGTGGGGCAACGCAGGTGGATGTGCAAACGGGCGGATCTTTCACCCAGGAAGGGACGCTGAGCGCGGAGGTGAACGTGGATGGAAGGGGGGCTTCTTATACCCAACAGGCAGGACTCACCGGCAATGTGGTGGTGGGAAACGGAGCTTTGTTCACTCAGGGGGGTGTGATCTCGGGCAATGTGACGGTACAATCCGGCGGTCAGGTGAAACAGCAACAGGATGCCGTTTCACCAGCAAGCGTGGCGGGAACCGTTTCTGTGGCTGGTGAAAGCTCCCTGTTTGAGCAGGGCGGCACCATCAACGGTGGTGTGAATGTGACTGGAGGGGCTTCATTCTCCCAGGAGCACGATGTGCTTGGCAAGGTAACAGCTCAAAACTCAACGTACATGCAGAAAAGCGGGCAGATTTCCGGTGGCGTTTCCGTGGACGGGAGCGGCGCGAATTTCACTCAAAAGGGAACCATAAGCTCCGCCACGCCGGAAGAAATCGCAGTAGTTGTCAGCGGAGGCGCTTCCTTCACTCATGAAGCCTCAGGCACCACGATGGGCGACGTGGAGTTGAACAGCGCTGATTCGCGGTACAACCTGGCTGGGACTATTACGGGAGATGTCGCTGTCAAGGGGGGCACGTTCACGCAATCCAATGGCACCATATCCCAGGATGTGTCAGTTACAGGCGGCACGTACGAGCAACAGGCGGGCAAAGTGGTGGGTGCGGTTGTTGTCAACGGAGGCAAATTCTCCCAATCGCTGGCGGAGGGAACGGTAGGCAGTATTGATTTGCAGGCCGGCACAGTCACTCAAAACGGTACCGTCTCCGGGGACGTCTCGGTGGCCAAGGGTTCCTACAAACAGGATGGCATCGTGAATGGCAACGTCTCGGTTTCCGGTGGCGATTACACCCTTCAAAGTAACGGGACTGTTGGCGGGACATTGACAATGTCCGGCGGAACAGTCACACAACAAGGCGCTACCACGGGATTGGTCTCGGTGGAGGGCGGGGAGTATCATGCGACTGACGGGGCCAGCCTCAACGGAGGCCTCCAAATCTCCGCCGGTTCTGTCAACTTGGATGGCACGACTATCTCCGCCGATGTGAATGTCACCGGCGGCACAGTGAATCAACAAGCAACCTTGACCGGCGCGCTGAATATCACCGGCGGTACATGGAAGCAAACTGCCGGTCTCCATTCCGGCAGCATCACAATAACCGGAGCCGGAGCTGCGTACGATTTCCAAGGAGGCACGATTTCAGGGTCACTTGTGGTGGACCAGGGAGCATCATTTACGCTAGGAAACGGAGCAGATATGTCCGAGGTAATGGATGTGACGGTGCGTGATGGTTCGACCTTCACAATAGCCGGTACACCGAGCAAGAAGGTAACGCTCTCCTTGGATTCAGCTAATCTCGTGGCGAAAGCGGCAGCGGAGATGGATGTGACCATGAGTGGAAGCTCGAGCTACGATATGGGTGGTCAGGAGATGGACGGCGACATCCTTCTCCGAGGAGGTTCCTTGCAGAACGCCTCTAACTTTGGCGGTTCCCTCAGCCTGGAGACAGCGCAAGCCACCACGAAGCTCGGGGGAATGGACGCACAGCACCTCTCGCAGATTGTCCTGATGGGATCAGGGTCGCAGATCACCGAACTTAAGGAAGGCAGCACACTCACATTCAGGGACGCAACGAACACGGTTCTAGTCAGTTCTGCCAACACGGGAGACAATGCGCGGGCGATTGTTGTATTCGACGGAGGGAATGGTACGGTGGCTTTCGGAGATTCAGGAAAACTGGTCGTCAATTTCGAAACTTCGTTACTGAGCGACATTCTGGATGAGGAGGGCAACATTGATGTTACCTTTCTCTTCACCAACGGATCTTTTACCGATGAGGATTTGAGCGATAGGATCGTGCTGGGCAGCGGTCTGGAGAGTGAGAAAAGTACGGGCTCCAAAACGGCAAAGGATGGACAAGTGATGCTCCACGTGAACACAGAAGGCGTCTGGTTTGCCTCCAGACATCCGGGAGAAACTAATCTGAAGGAATTTATTGACCATCACAAGGTTATTCTGGATGCCGACATGCACATTGACACGAGCAGTGGTGATGTCACCGTGAGGCAGCTGAGCGCCGTTGCCAAAGAAACGCCGACGCTCACGGTGACCGGTAATGGCACCCACGCACTCATTCTTGAAAACGAGTCCTCAATCGGAGGGGTGGACAACGGCGCCACCATCGTGAACGGAAACATCGAGGTGACGGGAGCAGATGTGCAAAAAACGGGCGGTTCGAAGATGACGATCAGCGGTCACATAACCGGAGACCAGGAGTTGAAAATTCAGGATGGTATTTTGGAATTGGTCGGCAAAGAAAATTCTTTCAAGACGCTGACTTTTGCCAGTTCCGGCAGCCTGATGCTCAGTGGCGAGCTCACCCTTGATGGTAAAAGTGATTGGAGTACCGCAACCGAAGCCATTACCGGTGGCGGCACCTTGGTGCAGAAAGGCGGTTCCCTGGTGATGGGAAACATCGCCCTTGCTGTCAATTTGATGGCGAAGGACGGGGCCAAAATAACGCACGGTGCAGGCACCATCACCGGCAACATTACGGTGGACGGAGCTTCATCCACTTTCACACAGGGTGCGGGGAAAGTGGTAGGCAATGTGGAACTGTCCAACGGCGGCTCCTACGTAGCGGAAAATTCGGGCGGTATCGAGGGCAATGTGATTGCCTCCGGCGCGGAAACAACACTTGCCTTGGGCAGCAAAGTGATCGGCAATGTGGAACTCTCTGACCAAGCTACCATGAAAGGTGGTTCCTCTGATGCCCAAATTACCGGACATGTCACCTTGGGTGACGGAGCTAAGATAACGGACGGCACGATTAAGATTGACGGTACGTTGACTCTCAGTGGCAGTAAAGCGGAGGTAAGCGCCGAATTGGACGTGAGTGGCGATGTCACACTTTCCGGTAACGGAGCTTCATTCGAACCCACAAGTGAAAGCAAGATCGGTGGCAATCTGATCCTTTCCGGTCGAGCTGTCACGGCAGAGTACTCCGATGCGCTGACCGGAGGAGCACAGGTCTCCGGTGAACGTGCCCGTCTGACTCTTTCTACCGGCGCAAAGGTCGGGGAAGTGCAGCTTTCCGGTATCGATGCAGAACTGAAGCTTGAGGACACAGCAGCGGTCGGGAAAGTACTGGTGACCGGCAGTGGAGCCCATGTGGATTTACGAGGTTTTGGAGGAGAGGGTACCCTGATTGAGTTGAAAGCCGGGTCATTGACTAATGCAAATAATTTCACCGGCGATGTGAAGATCGACACCCACGAGGGCGGTGAGGTAGAGTTGGGTAACTTGAATGCAGAAAACATTACCCAGGTGCATGTACACAGTACGGACGGAGTCTTTTACACCGGCTTGGCAGATGGCAGCAAGCTCACTTTCACCGGGACGGATAACATGATTACCGTCGGGAGAGCCAGTGTGGGCATTGGCGACGGAGCCGCGAAATCGGCGGTGTTTTCCTTTAACGGTTCCGGTCCCATAGGATTTGAAGAAGGAGCGCAGGTGACACTTCAGTTTGAGTCAGAGGTGTATGATGACTTTGTCACCGGCGAACTGGAGCTGTGGTTTTCCAACGGTAGCTTCGATATTTCCGGTATGTCTGAGGAGCAAAGTCTCGAGTGGGCCAGGCAGCATTTCCTGTTACCGACCGGCTCAGGCTTTGAGTTTTCGTATCTCTCAGCTGTCCAGAAGAGTGATGCACGGTTGACCATTACCGCCCGCAACGGCTCTAAGGTGCTCACTCCGGGCGGGGAGCTGTCCCCAGAAGATCTTAAAGAAGCCAGCAAGGTGGTGATTGGGACGGACACGACCCTGAGTTCAGAGGAGGGAGAAGCCACCGTGCGACAGTTAGAGGGCAAAGGTAATCTCACCGTGGAAAATAACGGTTCTGTGGCCATGGATTTAAAGTTGCTGAACGAGAACTTCGTGAATGATGGCGTGCAGGTCAGCAATGGAGATACGGTTTTCTCCGGCGATATTGATGCAACTCAGGGCTCCGGTATTGTGAATATCGTCAAGGAAGGCGATGCTTCGCTGGAGCTGCGTGGCAATGTGAAAACCAACGGCAATATTCAGGTGACTGAGGGAACCCTCGCGCTCTTGGGCACGGCAGAGGTCAATTCTGTTCAAATTGAGAGTGACGCCATACTGGATGTGAACGACAAGCTGATCCTTAAGGGCGAAACAACGCTCAATAACGGGACTCTGCTCAGCAGCAATCATGGTGGCGAAATAACCATTGAGAGAGAGTTAATTCTTGGCAGTGGTTTGAAGCTGGAAAATGGTGGTCCCGCTATGAATATAGGAGAGAGTGGAGTTCTTACAGTTGACGGTGAAGATCTGCAACTAGCGGCTCTGAGTGGCAGTGGTATTCTGAGGGCAGGTACGAAAAACTCGGAAGGCGCGGTTACCATTTCCGGCAATAACATAAACAAAGGAGACTTCCGCGGCTCCATTGACGAATCAGTGAAGGAACTTATTATTTCCGGCACTAACACGGTACAGACACTTTCCGGAATAAACGCCGGAAAAACGAAACTTAACATTACCGGAGACGAATCCACATTGACGCTTGCTGGTGAAAACCACTATCGAGAAATTTGTAGTGTGGGGCATTTGGAGGTGTCAGGCGGCGCCAAGGTGGAAGTTGAAGAAGCGGTAACACTAAGTGACAGCTCGGAAACAACGTTTGCTGTCGATGTGAACCAATTGCCCAAGGAGGCTATGCTTCACACGAAGGCTGCTATTGTTTTGGATAACGGAGCTGGTATTTCCGTGCAACTCATCGGTCGTGGGCTGAGTCTTAAGGAGGATCTGAGCATCGTTCTCATGCAGGGTGAACAAGGTGTAACTGCAGGGGAAGCCCCAGTCACAGTGAGCGGGGAACTCAGCAACATGGATGTGACATTGGGTGGGCTTATGGCGGTTTACTACGAGAATGCACGTGTGAGTGCACTGCTGGAGAATGATGAAAATGCAGATGGGGACAACTCGGACGCTGAAGAACAACTGGCTGATGCTTTGAAAGCAAGCCCCTGTTCTGTTCCGACACCCAGGGCTGTGGCGCAAAGCGTCAAAATACTGTTTGAAGCAGATGTGAACACACGCAATGCATACGATAATCTATTCACCCAAGCGGCTAATAGTTACAATTCCGAAGCAGGAGCTCGTATGCTCTATGACGCTGCTTACAATTCGACTGCGGCAGAACTCACGACGATGGCAGATTATATGGCTTCTCTGATCACCAACGGTCAGGTTGCAGCGGCCCGTCGTGCTATGGCAGCGGCAGCCGGCAGCGTCATCCCTTCCCTTGGAGCTGCTCATCGAGATGCTGCAAAGCGTCAGATTGCCGCAGCAACAAATCGCGCATGTGCCCTGAGCCGTGATACGGTGTCTGCCGAGTCAGGAGATGTGCATGCATGGATAGAAGTGAATGGAGGTATGGCATCTCTTGATCGATGTGGTGATGAAGGCGGTTATGAACATCGCACGTGGGGAGCAAGTGTTGGAGCTGAGATGGCACTGAGGAAAAAGACCGCAATTGGGCTGGCGCTGACAGCCTCCTACGGTGATTTGGAAGCCGATGCGGCTGAGCATGCCGATGGAGATTTGGATAACATTTACCTGAGCTTTTACATCCATACGATGAGTAAGAGGTTGCATCATGACTTTGCGATGATGTTGGGCTATTCGGATGCTTCTTTGAACCGCAATGTGAATATGGGTGACTACACATATCGTACTGCTGGCAACACGAGAGGCATGAGCTTCGGGGCCGCCTATGAGCTTGCCTACGACGTTCCTTTGGGTGAGCAGAAAACTTCTCTGTTGCAGCCCATGATGGGACTTTCGGTCATTACTACCACGTTGGATGCCTATGATGAAAGCGGTGCAGGTGGAGTTGGATTGCATGTAGATGGCCAGAAATCCACGGTGGCGACTCTTACTATGGGCACGCGCTTCATCACGAGCCTTACAAAGATGATAGGCACGGTTTCCACGTTGGAGCTGCGCGCAGCTCTCGCCTTTGATATGGGTGATGACCGCGGAGAGGCTGATGTTTCCTTTTTGGGCAACCGTGGCTGGACCGATCGTGTGCACTCGGCGGAGTTAGGCATTTTCGGCCTACAGCTTGGTGCAGGCGTACACATCCCGATGAACGAAAAATATATCTTCTATCTTGATGGTGGAGCAGAATTGCGCAACGGCAGTTCTACATGGGGTATGAGCGCAGGCGTGAGGATTGGATTCTGAGGATGGATGACAGAGTTAGACTGTACCTGACTGCTGCTGTAAAACAAAAAGAATTGAGTTATGTCCCTCGAGTCAACAAAGAACGCAGCTGAGCTGCATCATGGGCAATAGGGCAACCTGCTGCCGAGAGGTCTTTCCCCTGCGCATAACCCCAATCTACGAGAATGAGTTGCGCCCCGGCGGCACGAGCTGTGGCAGCATCAGTAAGGGAATCGCCTACCATGGTGAGCTGTTGCGGGGGAATGTTCCAAAGCCTGGCGATGTGCAGCAGGGCGTCCGGTGCAGGTTTGCGGGGAAACTCTCCGGTGTACCCGACAATGGGGGCGAAGACGTGGTCCCCAAAGACCTCACGCACCATGTCGTGAGTAATTTCATGTTGCTTGTTGGAAAGCACGGCAAGATGCGCTCTGGCGCCGGAAAGTTCAACAATGAGTTCGGCAATGCCGGGGTAGGGTTTCGGGGCTTGTTGCCGCCAACAGGCTGAGTACTCGCGTTGAAAATGCGCAATTAGCTCATCCACCAGCTCGGTGGGGGCGGCCGCCTCATCATCGTACCCCAGAGCGTGAGAGCAGAGATTCCTCACGCCGCAGCCAATAATGTTGGCTACCCGTTCCTGTGTGAGGGCGAGGCGTCCCATGCAGCCAAGCGCGCGATTCAGCCCTATCGCAATGCCGGGCATGGAATGCACCAGAGTGCCGTCCAGGTCAAATACGATTGCCTCCTTCATCAGTGGGTAAAGCCGCGTTCCGTTTCCTTGAGGAAGCGCAGCAGATTGGTCACATAGGGATTGCTGCCGTACGTTTCGTCGGCTGTGATTGTGGCAATGCCTTCTTCAATGTTTTCTCCCTTGTGCAGGAAGAGTTTTTTGTAGGCAAACTTGATGGCACGCACATCGTCCTCCGATACCCCGCGACGTTGCAGGCCGATGCTGTTCACCGCACGCACGGCTGCGGGGAAGCCTTCCGCAATCATGTAGGGCGGCACGTCTTGTGAAACGCGCGCGCATCCCCCCACCATGGCGTGCTCGCCCACGCGCACGAACTGGTGGAGTGCGGCAAACCCGCCAATGATAGCCCAATCATTGATGTGGCAGTGTCCGGCGACTCCAGCGTAACCAGAGAAGATGCAGTGATTGCCCACCACACACTCGTGTCCGCAGTGGCTGTTGATGAGGAAATGGTTATTGTTGCCAATAATGGTTTTAGTTTCCGGTGATGTAGAGCGATTAATATTGCTGTTTTCGCGGAAGACATTGTCATTGCCTACTTCTAAGTAAGTGGGCTCGCCTTTGTACTTGAGGTCCTGAGATTTCAGCCCGATGACCGCAAATGGGAAAAACTCATTACGTTCCCCAAAAGCGGATGGCCCGCCCAGCACCACGTGGCTGTGCAGTACACAGCCCTTCCCCAACTTGACATGTTCGCCCACCACGCAATATGGGCCAATGATCACGTCTTCTCCTATTTCTGCCGTTGGATCGACAATCGCTGTCGGATGTATCTGTGACATGTTGGGATTCTACCCTGCGCTTGCCCGTAATTCAAGTCAAAAGAAAACAAAAGAGGAGCGACGCAAGGATGGCATGACCAGTGCAATGAGGTGTCAGGGTAACCGTATTTGAAAGAAGTTCATCAACGGGAAAAAATAGACTTGTTGGCTGATATTATTGGTGATACGCATCAAAAAAATGACAACAAACAGTCATCATGATAATGACTCTCAAGAACTCTCCTGCCTACGCTCATGATTCGAAAAACCTGCGCAACGCGCACATGATCAATAAATCGTAGTTCGTGCATTGTCAATCGTAAATAGCAACCGCATTTCCTAATGCGGTTGCCCTGAATGAGGTGTGGCAAGTCTTGACTTCGAGCTGCATGAAGCTGTATAATGCGGAGTATATGAAAACGCAGACACGATACAGCTTTGATGTGCCCACGCGCACGATGTTTGGCGCGGGGATGTTGAATGAACTGCATGCGCAGCCAATGCCGGGCAAAAAAGCCATGGTGGTGATATCCAATGGCAAGTCCACTCGTGCAAACGGATATCTGGATCGCACGGTGGAGCAGCTTAAGCTTGCGAGAGTGGAAAGTGTGGTCTTTGACAAAGTACAGGCCAACCCACTGAAAGCCACAGTGGAGGAGGGAGGGCGCTTTGCGCGTGAAAACGGTTGCGATTTCATTGTCGCACTTGGTGGGGGGAGTTGTATGGATGCGGCCAAAGGCATGGCGGTGATGGCCACGAATGGCGGAGACTTGTGGGATTACATTGTACCGGGCACGGGCAAGGGCAAGCCCATTGTCAATACGCCGTTGCCCATCATTGCTGTCACAACGACCGCCGGCACGGGGTCGGAAACGGATTCCGGCGGTGTGATTACCAACCCCGAGACACATGAGAAAACAGCCATCTTTGGCCACGACCTTTTCCCGAAACTCGCCATCGTGGATCCGGAGCTCATGCTTTCCGTGCCGTCGAAGTTTACCGCTTACCAAGGCTTTGATGCTCTTTTTCACAGCACAGAAGGTTACATTGCCTCCACCGCCAACCTCATCAGCGATATGGTGGCGATCACTGCCATTGAGAATGTGGGCAAGCATTTGGCCGCCACGGTGCGAGATGGTCAATCGCTGTCGGATCGCGAACGTGTGGCTTTCGGCAACTGGCTATCCGGGGTGCAGATGGTGGTAGGCACTTGCACGAGCGAGCATTCGCTGGAGCATGCTCTGTCCGCCTACCACCAAGCGCTGCCTCACGGTGCAGGACTCATCATGATTTCACTTGCCTATTACAAGCATTTTATTGATCGCGGTGCGCAGGCAGAGCGTTTTGTGCGCATGGCGCGGGCGCTGGGTATGCAGGAGTCCGGGAAGCCGGAGGACTTTTTGACGGCGCTGAAAGCCCTGCAGGAGGCATGCGGAGTAGCGGACCTGAAGATGAGTGACTACGGCATTAGTCCGGACGAGTTTGAAACGATGGCGCACAACGCGAAGAGCGCTATGGGCTGGCTTTTTGAACATGACCCGATGCCGCTCAGTATTGAGGACTGTGTGGCCATTTATCAGGCATCGTACCGTTAAAGATGAATATGATCAGCAAGCAAACAGCCATCCTGGCAGCGGCACTTGCCATGCTGCCATGCGTGGCCTATACTCAGGAAAAAACCATGAAAGAAAAAATAACCCAGACCGCCGGACGCGAGCAGCTCGGCGCTTTTGCTCCGCAGTTTGCCCATTTCAACGATGATGTGCTTTTCGGTGAAAATTGGAATAATGAGGACATTGATGTGAAGACGCGCTCTATCATCACTGTAGTGGCGCTCATGAGTCAGGGAATCACGGACAGCTCGTTGGTGCATCACCTGCAGAATGCGAAGAGGCATGGCGTTACGAAAGCAGAAATAGCAGCCGTCATTACTCACGTGGCATTTTATGCCGGATGGCCCAAGGCGTGGGCCGTCTTCCGACTGGCCAAAGACGTGTGGGGCGAGACGACAGACCCCGCGGCGGCCGCCAAGGAGCAGCATGCCGCGCGGCTTCTTTTCCCCATCGGTGAGCCCAACAGCGCCTTTGCTCAATACTTCATCGGGCGGAGTTATCTGGCTCCTATCTCTGGCGAGCAGGTTAAGATGTTCAATGTGACTTTTGAGCCGCGCTGCCGCAACAACTGGCACATCCACCATGCTACAAAGGGCGGCGGGCAGATGCTCATCGGCATTGGCGGTCGCGGTTATTACCAGGAGTGGGGCAAAGAACCTGTGGAAATACGCGAAGGTACAGTCATCCACATTCCTGCTAATGTGAAGCACTGGCATGGCGCTGCTCCAGATTCATGGTTCTCTCACATTGCTGTGGAAATCGATGGCGAGAACACTTCCAATGAGTGGCTTGAACCTGTTACCGATACAGAATACAACAAACTAAAGTAGCCTTGCGGCAGAGCGTGAAAAAGGCTCCTCCCCACCACTTGGCAGGAAGGAGCCTTTTTTGAGGTTAGATCTTTTACGAGTTGGCGGAAGCCTTGTCGTCCAGCGCTTTCCGGGCGAGTTCGAAAACCGCCTTGAAAGCTTCCGGGTTGGCAATGGCCAGCTCGGAAAGAGACTTACGATCCAGCTCCACGCCAGCCTGCTTGAGTCCCTCCATAAAACGGGAATAAGTCAGGCCTAGCGGACGTACAGCAGCGGAGATACGCGCCGTCCAGAGCCGTCGGAACTGTCCCTTGCGTCTTTTGCGGTCGCGGTACTCATACTGCCATGCTTTGTACACAGCATCCTTGGCGTAGCGGAAGAGTTTGCTGCGGAAACCGCGGAAACCCTTGGCGCGCTGCAGGATGCGCTTGCGGCGGGCGCGGGAAGCCGGCCCATTTGTAGCACGTGCCATAGATTGTCGTTTCTATATAGTATAACGAGCTGTTCTTCCTCACCTCCTTGCAGTCTCGCTCGTTGCTCCTTCACGAGGGAAGGAAGGCTGCACGAAGGCCACCCGATTAGCGGATGGAAGCTCCGACTGTAGCACGAAGTGTCTTCGGCTTCAGGCGAAAGGCATGTTCTGCTTGATGGCCCACACCTGCGTGTCGTCCACCAAGGCGGGCTTGCCGAGCGCACGCTTTCTCTTGCTGGATTTTTTCTGCAAAATGTGGCGTTTACCCTGCTTGCGGCGCAGAACCTTGCCCGTGCCGGTCACCTTGAAACGCTTAGCAACAGCCTTACGTGTCTTGTTGATACCACCTTTGCGGGTCATGGCGGGGCAATTATACGTCCGCCGTTCTATTTGGCAAGCAAAATCTTCGGTAGAACGTAAATTTATCACACGCGTCCCAATAAAATGTTCTCCGGGCTTATTGAACCCATTTCGCATGTGTTTTCTTATGAACGAAAGAAGCAAGCCAGCCCTGCGGGCTGGCTAATCCGCCATGCAGCCGTCGGCGGCTTTCGCAACCCCGCGCGTAGCGCACTAACTTTCCAAATCGTCAATCGAAAATCCGCTTGTGCTTCGGCTTTGCTTCCCCGCCGCTTTCTAACTAGTTGTGCGCGCAATTCCACCCTCTCCCGTCGCTTACGCTCCGCCTCCCCGCGCGCCAGCGCGCGAATTTCCTAAGTCGTAATTCGTCATTCGAAAATCGGAAATTACCAATGGATTATTCTTCATGATGCGGCGATAACCGCTTGTTGGGATCTCTTTTTCTTGGGATAAATGTGTAAATTTATCGTGCGTGCTCCCATGGGAAGCGCGTGAGAAAAAACGGGCAAGGGAGAAAAAAGCATGGGTCGGTTTGACATCACCCGCTATGTGTGGTTCAAAAGCCATGGCTTGTCCAAACGTTATCACCCTGAGAGCGCACGGTCGCCAAGGTGTCTGCAACAGCTTCGCATTCAATATTCGGCTTCATGGGATGGACGTGGGGAGCTCGCGATAGATTTTTGCCCACAAATCCATTGCAAGTGTCACCTACCACAAAGGGCGGCGATGCGAACAATCGCTCGCAACAGAACTCTCCACGAGGTAAGATGGCGAAATACTCCAATACGAGAAAAGAGGCACAGGGTGGGACTCAAGAGAGGAAGTGAGCAGTTCGTTTACGGGGAAAGGAGGCCACGGAAGCATTCCAATTTGGACAATGATAGAAAAAGCAGGAGAAGGAGCAAGCGGCATGGTTGGGGAATTTTTTCAGCCGAGGTAGCCAAATTTGCAAGAAAAGCACTCGAAGGAGCGTATAGAAAGTGTTGGGATACCAGCATGTACACCAAGAAACGTACCATAAGGCGTAGGAAGGGCCGTCATGCAGAAATAAAGGTTCTGGCAATCTTGATAGCGTGTATGGCATTTGCACTCGGGTTTTCTGTTCAAGGGGAGAAGATATCTCAAGATAAAACGGAGCTGAGAGCAAAATATACAGACGGGCAAACTGATAGCGCTACCCGTGCGTCAAGTAAAAAATCCTTGATGCCGAGCGACATACCGCGGCATATAAGCCCAGCTCTCGTCTCCATTTCTACAAATAACGAGCTTCCCACCAAATCTGTCTCAGCGGCAAGGAACGATGACTCCGTTACTGCCAATCCAACAGTGCGTCACTACAAGCCGCTTCATTGCAGCAACGGAGTCTATTCACTGAGCGAAGCAGCTCGGGCTGGGGAGGTTGGGCTGGTGGGTATACGATTGAAAGAAGGCTACCCGGTGAACCTGCGCAATGAGGAGGGAATGACGCCGCTGCATCTGGCTGCCCAAGCTGGACACAAGGATGTGGTGCGACTCTTGCTCAGCCGGGGCGCGGATGCCATGGCCCGCGATCGACAACAGCGCACGCCTCTTGGTCTGGCACAGGACGAGGGGATTCGGACGAGTCTGCGAGCCGCCTGCGTTGCACGTGAAAGAGAGCTGGATCTCTTTGATGAAGTCAAACAGGGAGACACTGCCTCGTTGCGTACGGCACTCCAAGAGGGGCTGGATCCCAATGTGACCGCCGCCGATGGGCAGACGCCTATCCTGATTGTGGCCACAGAAGCGAACAATTTGGAAGCGGTGAAAATGTTGCTATGGTCGGGAGCTGCACCGGGTCGTACGGCAGCTGATGGCAAAACCGCTCTGCATGTGGCTGCAGACAAGGGCGCGACCGAGATTGCGCTTGCACTGCTCCAACAAGGCGGGGCGGACCCATGGGTCCAAGCTGGGAATGGGGCAACGGCGCTGCATGAGGCAGTGTGGTTCAACCGACTGGACACCTTGCGCGCGTTGTTGCCCTACTACAGGAAAGCGAATTATAGTCCGCGCGGCGGATGGGTAGGCACCCCGGCCGAAATGGCTATAGGTACAGGACGCGCGGAGATACTGCAAGCAATGATAAAGGCGGGGATGCAGGTGAACCATTCCTGCTTCAGGGAGCCGCTGCTCATTGCGGCCGCTAAGAAGGGAAACCCGGCAATCGTCAAAATACTGCTGCAAGCTGGCGCGCGAAAAGATGTAAAGGACAGCCAAGGTAAAACAGCCGCAGATTATGCAAGCAATGAGTTGCTCCAATTCCTAAGATAAACCCTAAACTCCCTCGTCACCTCCATGCGACACATCGCCATCATTTTAGGGCTTCTGCTGTCGGCCTCGTTATGGGCAGAACAGAGCGAAGACGTGCCCCGGTATACGGATTATACCGATATCAATCAAGGCCCTCCTGAGCAGAAGTACCGCGACCGTACTTTCCGCGCTTACCTGAGCAAGGATGCTTTCTGCCGACGCATGAAAACGAGAGCCTATTCCTCCTTTGAAAACCCGACAGGTATATTTTTCAGTCCCGGAGAAGAGGTCACCATCACTCTGAGCGGCAGCCAAGGAGCACCCGTTACTCTCATCGTTCACGACTTTGAGAGAGGCGGCACACACGATGAATACCGGCTGAATGAGGGGGAAAATACTCTGCGTACCAAAAACCGCGGCTTGGGATACATGGATTACCGCTCCGATGCGCCGGAAAGCGCGCCGCCAGTCAAAGTGAGCATTCACGGCGGGCAGATTAACGGTGTCTTTACGCCTCAGGACGACCATGCTACGTGGAAACGCCTGCTGCGGGACGCCAAATGCAACATCCTCGATCTTCTTGGAAAGCGCTGCCAGCTCACGTACGACGTGGAATCATTGCGCAAATACTGTCCGGAGAAAGGGCCGGAGCTTCTTGCGCTCTACGATCGAATCATCGAGATGGAGCAAAACGATGTGCTGGGTTGGAAATATGATGGAAGTCACCCTGGGGACCATATTCACGGACGTGTGCAGTGGAGTGGTTTTATGCATGCGGATGGGTATGGGGCGGCTTTCCACTACCAGACGATGAGTGGCTTGGCCAACCCGGATGAATTGCGTAAAAGCGCTTGGGGAGTGGCGCATGAGTTCGGGCACGTGAACCAGACGTGCCCCGGAATGAAATGGGGCGGCACCACGGAAGTCACCAACAACATTTGTTCCGCCTGTGTCAACTACCACCTCAATCCCTCAGAAACCCGCCTCGAACATGAATTCAGCGGCAACGCCGATAAAACATACATGCGCGGCGGTCGGTTTGACTGCTTCATACACAGCGCCGTAGTAGAACACCAGGTGTGGCAATTCCAAGCGGGGGCAGATCATGGGTTGTACAAGCCGCTGGGTCGGCAGGAAGGCGGCGATCCCTTTGTAGCGGTCATCCCATTCTGGCAACTCTACCTGTACAACACGCAGGCGCGGGGCAATGAGCAGTTCTTACCCGCTATCTATCACAATGTACGTACGACCGATGAAAGCAAGATGACCAACGGTGAATTGCGTATGCTCTTTCTCAAGCGCGCGTGCGATGCGGCAAAACTCAACTTCTCGCGCTACTTCCTGCAAGTAGGAATGGCGGCACCACTCGACCGCGAAATAGACGACTATGGCATATCTTTTATCACCGTGACCGAAAACATGGTGCAGGAAGCATTGGACTATGCCGCTCGTTACCCAGAGCCGGATTCAAGCGTCATTTGTTACATCTCGGCCAATAATGTGGACATTTTCCGCAAAAAATTGCCAGTTGAGAAATCTCCGAACGCTCCGAATATCCAACTGCCTGTCCAACAAGTAGACATCCCGTCCGACGCGTGGAAAAATGCCGTGGCATTTGAGGCTTACAACGGCGATCGCTTGTTGCGCGTCTCCATTCGCGGTCTCAATCACAAGGACAACGAGACCACCACGGTCATTTGTCCACCGGAAACAGATACCCTGAAAGCCGTGCAGTGGGACGGCAAGCGCATCACGATTGCCCAACTCTCCAATGACCCGGAAGTTCGCCGTAAATGGGAAACGGGCGTAAAGCTGAGTCGTCTCTTCCGCGCCATACACAGCAAAAACAGCAAAGATTTGAAAGAGCAACTGTCCGGCGTCGATGTCAATGCGCTGGTGGGCGAAAACGGAAACACCCTGCTGGAGGAGGCTATTGTGCAGCAAGATCTCAACGCCGTAAAAACTCTGCTGGCTGCTGGAGCAAAACTAAATACTTTGCATCGGGCGGATGGCAAGACTCTGCTGCACATAGCGGCGGGGTACGACAGTGCAGAAATTGTGAAAGCTCTGCTGAAAGCGGGTGCAAACCCGATGGCGCAAGCCAGCAATGGCGCCTACCCGATTCACGAGGCTGTGTGGTACGAAAAGACGGGCCCGCTGCATGTGCTGCTACCGTACTATCGCGACGTGAACTACAGCCCGGATGGCTGGGGCAACGGCTATCCGGTGACCATGGCCCTCTCTCGAAAAGATCCAAAGTTGCTGGAGGAGATACTCAAGGCGGGGCTGGATGTGAATGACAAGCGTTTTGCTCAAGAACCGTTGCTCACCATGGCAGTCAAGAACAATCGCGAAGACTTGGTGAAGCTGCTGCTCAAGGCCAAAGCTCGCAAAGGGGCTGTGGATGCGCACGGGGAAAAGGCCCTTCACTACGCCAAGGGAAACATCCGCGACCTGCTCAAGTAAACGGATGTCAGCCGCGCGGGGAGCGATGGATGAGCGAATAGGCAAAGTCGCGCATACGGGCAAAGAGAGCGTAGAGACCCGGCGTGAGGAAAATGCCGAAGAGCGTGGCAAGCATCATGCCGCAGAAGGTCGTGATGCCTATTTCCTGACGGCTGGCAGCGCCTGACCCGGTGGCGACAACCATGGGCAGCACGCCGAAGATAAAGGAAATAGCCGTCATGAGCACAGCGCGGAAACGAAGACCGGCGCCATTCATCGCAGCCTGTTTGATGGGGGTGTGATTCTGCTCGTGGTCCTCCTTGCTGAATTCGACCATGAGGATGGCGTTCTTAGCAGACAGACCAATGAGCATCAAGATACCTAACTGGACATAAATGGAAAGGGACAGTCCGAAAAGATGCACACCCATGAGCGCGCCAAGCGTGGCCACACTCACCGTAAGCATCACCGGCACCGGGGTGGTCCAGCTTTCGTATTGCCCCACCAGAAAGAGATAGGCAAAAAGGACGGCCAAGGCGACCAAGGTGCCGATTTTGCCCGTATTTTGACGTTCCTGGAATGAAAGGTCCTTCCATGAAACCATCCACTGGCGATTGTTCCCGGCTTGGCGTTCCTCCTGATTGATTTGCTTGAGCGTATCTTCGATGAGTTGCATGACCTCGCCGGAGCTGACGCCGGGGGCGGGCATCACCGTGATGTCCGCACTCATGTACTGATTGAAGCGCGCGTACTGAGCCGGTCCCATGGCATAGGAAAGAGAACATACTGCTGAGAGCGGCACCATGAGCCCTTTCTCATTGCGAACCATCTGATTCAGGATGTCATCCGGCGTGCGGCGGTCATGTGTTGCACCCTGCACCATCACCTTGAAATTGAAACCATTGAGAGTAAAGTCATTCACGTAAGAGGAGGCCATCACACTCTGCAGGGTATTGAAAATTGTGTTCACCGGGATGCCGAGCGACTGTGCTTTATCGCGGTTGATTTCGAGGCGAATCTGAGGGTTCTCGGCATTATACTCGCTCCGGGCGAGCGAAACTTTATCGGGATGCGCCTGCAAACGCTGCTGAATTTCCTTGACCATATTGCCCATATCCAGCGTGGTAGCTTCGCCTGACACCTGCAGAACCATGGACACGCCACCTGTGATACCCAATCCCATGATAGCGGGAGGGGTGACCGCCATAATCGAGGCCTCCGGAATATCGGCGCAGGCGGCATTCACCTGCTGAGCAATAGCAGACACGTGCAGGTCGGGAGTCGTGCGTTCGTCCCAGTTTTTGAGCTGAATGATCATCATGGCGCTGCTTTCGCCTGAGCCCGTCGTAAAACTATAACCGCTCTGAGCAGTGACAGCACGGATGCCGGGAATCTTGCTCACGCGTTCCTCAAGCTGTCGCAGCACCTTGTCCGTACGCTGTTTAGCCGTGGCGGTGCCTTCCATCGTAATCATCACGAAGAGCGCGCCCTTGTCCTCAGTGGGTACAAACGAGTTTTTGATCATTCCCGGAGCCAGGAAATCTGCAAAATGCAGGCCGCTGGCATTGGGGGCAGCGCCTTTCATCACGGGAGCTTTTTGCTGCTGCCCGCCATGCACAAGATTCTGCCACCAAGTTGGAGAACCATTGAAATACATATAGTTAGCTCCTAGAACGCCCAGAAGAACAAGCACCGTCAACCACGCATTGCGTACGAGAATCCCCGCACCAAAGAGATAGATGCGTTTCCCGAGCTCCAAGAATTTATTGAAAGGCCAGAACAGCAACGTGAAAAAGCGATTTTCCTTGGACCCGGCTGGTTTCAGAATGAGCGAGCAAAGCGCCGGGGAAAGCGTGAGGGCATTGAAGGTCGAGATGCAGAGCGCCACACACATCGTCACAGAAAACTGGGTGTAAATCACTCCCACCATACCGCCGTAAAACGCAATGGGCACATAGACCGCCAGCGTCACCAGCGTGGTAGCGATGATGGCGCCGGTGATCTGACGCATACTCTTAAGGGTAGCCTCTTTGGGTGTTAGTTTTTCTTCCTGGATAAGGCGCATCACATTTTCCACGACTACGATGGCATCATCCACAAGCGATCCAATCACCAAAATCAGTCCGAACATGGTCAGCACATTGATGCTGTAACCCAGCGCATACATAATCATGAACGCGCCCAGCAGGGAAATCGGGATAGCCAGCGCAGGAATGAGCGTTGCTCGCCAGTCTTGCAGGAAAAGGTAGGTCACCGCCACCACCAGAACGAGGGCCAATACCAGCGTGAACACAATCTCCTCCATGGTAGCGCTGATAGCCTCTGTGGGGTCGTAACCCATCGTCCACTCCATCCCATCGGGCATATTGGGCTGAATCTGGCGCATCATGGCTTGCACAGCCTCCACTGTGGCCAAGGCGTTGGCCTCGTTGTTGCGGTGGATAATCATACCCACGGCATCTTTGCCATTGAGGCGACTGTAGCCGGAATTGCGCTCAGCGCCCAGTTCAATGACGGCGATATCTTTCAGCTTGGTCACATGGCCATCTTCGCCGCGCTTCACGATGATGTCGCCGAACTGCTCCGCCGTGCGCAGGCGGCCGGTGGCAGTCACCTTGAATGTGGCGTAAGACTGTTCATCTTCGGCGCCTACTGAACCGGCAGCTGCCTGAATATTTTGGGAGGAGATGGCATCGTTGACATCCTGCGGGGTGATGTTGAGTGCGCTCATGCGGGTGCTGTTCATCCACACGCGCATAGCGTAATTGCGGGAGGGGATAATATCCACCTCCGACACGCCATCCACTTGGCCGATGCGATCGCGCACGTTCATACGCACCCAGTTGGCGAGCTCCAGCACGCTCATCTTGTTTTCATCGCACATGAAGTTAATGAAGCAGAGCATATCGCCGGAGCGTTTGTGAATATTGTAGCCTGTTTGCTTGATTTCGGCGGGCAATTTGGATTCCACCTGCTTGATGGCGTTTGACACATTCACAAAAGCCATATCGTCATTCGTGCCGGTCTCAAAGATGAG
>CANQAD010000008.1 GCA_947588735.1 uncultured Akkermansia sp. | reverse complement strand
CCAGCACACCTCCCATGAATTTCAGTTTCGTGGTGTCTCTTGCTTCGCCCGTACCGGCCGTTGTCAGCGCCCCCTCGACCGCTATGACTAATGTGCCGCGTGCTCTCAATTCAATGGAAGGCAAGTTCGTATTTGCCAAGTCAAGCGTCAGTTTGGCATCATACTCATCCGACCCACCGATTCGCAACGCACCATTGGAATTCATATCCAACCCGCCGGGCGCTGAGCCAGTCTTAAATGTGTATTCTCCACTTTCTACAGTAACATTGTTCGGATGAACTTTCCCGTCTATGGCGACATCACCTTGGTATTCTTCGGAAAAGAGTAGATTTTTGTCTACAGGGGGTGTTCCATCCTCCCACTGGTCGCCGTCATCATCCGACCAACTGTCTCCGCCGTTCCACTCGACTTGAGGCACTTTCCTGAAGTGCAGTAACCCCGTGCTGTCCAGGCTCTCCAACTCCCATTCTGCCCACGTTCCCTGGAGATCAAACACATTCCTCCACGCATCACCTACCACATACTCGTTCCAAAGGTCGGTGAACTGATTATAGTTGTTGGCGAAAAGTTGTTGCGTCTCTCCCGTTGGATCCCCGTTCAACTCAATCGTCAATTTCCCCGATGGGATGCTGTCGAAGTCCAGCATGACCCCATTCTCAAGGTTGACACCCAACACAGCGCCGTTCCCGAGCGTCACATCTTCTGCTCTCAGCGACCCTCTGTCCACCGTCAGTTTGGCGCCTTCTCCCAGTGTCAGGCTGCTCAGTTTGCCTCCACCCAGCTCGCCCAGATTCAAGTCGCTGCCGACATGCAACGTGCTCCCTTCTCCCAGCGTCAATGTCCCCAGCGATGAGCGCTCCCGTACAGTCAAACCCACTTTCCCTTGCAACGTCAGCTTGGAGCTATCATCCCCCGTCAGCCTCGTCAAGGACAAATCTCCCGAAGCATTGGTCACGGTCAACGTGCTCCCGTCTGACAGCGTCAGCACGCTGTCGGTTGCACTGATGCTTGTTGCCGTTCCTGCGCTCACACCGGACAATTCCAGCTGCGCTCCACTGCCCAAGGTCATGCTGCCCACCACAAAGGAATCCGATATCTTTACCTTGGCTCCAAGGAGATTCTCCGTTGCTCCGTCCATGGTAAAGATACTGGCGCTATCTTCGTCCACGCTGATTTTGCCTCCCTCTCCCATTGTGGTTGTATCGACCCCCGCCGCAAATCGAATTGAGGATGGTGCAGTCCCTGTGCCGGAAAGTGTCTTTTGATTCAGGAAAATTGTTCCCGTGTATTCCGACAGGTCAATTCCCGCAGAAAACACCACTCCCCCCCGACCCGTCATGTTCAGATTTCCTGTCCCGTCAATTTTTTTCGTGAACTGCGATGTCTTATTGTATTCGCTCCACCATGTCGAGTCGGCTTGTACGGTGAGGTGACCCAATACGACTGCTTTGTTGCCCGCTGCAGCATCGCCTATTCTAAAGGTGCCTCCATCAAGTATCATGTGCAACTCCGAAGCGTTGGCACTGTTGATCTCCGTGAAAGTTGAGCCGCTGCCGATATATAACTCGCTCAGGCTGGTAAGCAAGCATGGGTTACTCGAGTAAGTAGCGCTGTCAAGTTCTTCCTGGTAAGAAGTATCTCCCGTTAACTCGAGGCGTTTCAACCCACTTCGCTGACTATGATCGTTGGTGTTCCACAAGACCAATTTTCGGCTGCTGATGGCGCCGAGGTTGTCCAGCACGACCGTACCTTGCCCACCCGTACTCGGCAGTACGCTTATGCGGCCATCATTGGTCAACGCTTGCCCATTCACGGTCAATTTGGCATTTTCACCGTTCAGGGTGATTATTCCGTACCCCGTGCCATTGCCAAGTTGGGTGAGGGTGAGCTCACCGGACATATTCAACGAGCTCCCTCCTTGTAAGGTCAGGCTGCCCGACCATGTGCACGCCTCCTGCGAGGTGAGGTCCAGCACAGCTCCGTCCGACAGCGTGATGTTTCCGCTCACGCCCTGTGCCGAGGAGGCCAGTGCACTACTCACTTGCAACGTTATGCCGGATATCTCCAGATTCGACCCCACCGTCATTCCAACCGCACTGATGCTCGCGCTGGTGATGCCCGTTCCCTTCTCCAGCAAATAATCGCCCCGCGCCTGCACGGTGAGCATGTTCACGGTTGTGGAACCCTCCAGGCCCAGCAGTACCGTGCCTCCCGCTCCCTCCAGGTTGACACTCGCCCCGTCCGCAAACATTTTGCCGTCCTTCCATTGAGCTCGCCTATCCCATGTGAAGGAACCGCCCGTGCCATCCAACACCACCTCCCCCAGTTGCACATCCTTGAGGGTGATCCACCCTTGGTTATCCAGCTCCACTGTCCCTCCCAATCCCCCGGTGCTAATCTTCAGCTTGCTCTGGTCATACAGTTCCTTGATCCCGGCAAGAAGGTCGCTCTTCATCCCATCAAACAGCTGATATCTTCCTCCGGCATTATTCACTTCGATCACACCGCTCCCGGTCAATTCAATAGTCAACACAATGCCTTCCTCAGAGATTGTCGGCACCTGACCAAGTGTGATATGCGTGTTCAAACCACTTATATTCAGTCCTATGGTCGCGCTGCTCGTGAGTTCGAGACTCGTGAGGCTCAAGTTGCCCGAGCTGAAATCAATGCGGTTGCTCGTGCCGCTGAATTGAAGTTTTCCGATGCTCGTGCCGCCCGTGGCATAGACATTCAACGTCGTTCCGTCCCCTCTCAATTCGAGATCGCCCTCCACGCTCAATGCCTTGCCCGCCGTGAGTGTCAGTCGATTGTCCCCGCCCTCCGTCGTCAGATTGCCGCTCAGCGCCAGATTTTCCCCTCCGAGTGCGGTGATGGACAATGCCGAGCTGTCAGAAACGGCCAAGTTTTTCAGATTGCTCTCCGCCGCTACATTGTTGATGGTAAAGTTGCTGCCGCTGAGTTTGAGGCTTCCTCCGGTTCCCGTCAATGTTTCAGCGCTCGCGTCAGCGTGTCCGTCCGTCCCGGCTTTCGCCCCGGCAATCTCCAGTTCCGACCCATCCCCCAGCGTCATATTTCCTCCCAATTTCAACTGAGAAGATACTTTTAATTTGGAGTTCTCACCCAGCGTCAAGTTGTGCCCTGCCTGTATTTCCAGCGTCCAGTTGCCTTCGCTTAAATTAACGTCCTTTTGCAGCTCTAAATCAGCGAATATATCCGTGCGATTTCCGCTGTTTGCCACAATCCTTCCTTGAAATTGACTCCAATTTGCGCCTTCTGCCACGCTCACTTGGTACGGGGAGGTCAAATTCAGCGTCCCATCTCCTTGCAGATTCGTAACGGTGAAAAGTGAGTTTGTGCTGTTGTTCGAATTAATTGTCGAAGCTGTTTCTCCTTCCACGACAAGGGTGTCCACGTTCATCCCTCCCCATCCGTTATTGAGGTTCACCTTGCCTCCATTCAGCGTTAATTTCGTCACAGATAGAGCGAATCCTCCATTTCCAACGCCTAATGTGGCGCCATCCTTGATTGTGATATCTGTAACTGTCATGTTGGAAGCGTTTGAAACGCCACTCAACGTTGTTCCTTCCCCGCTGAGGGTCAAGTGCCCGAAGCTGCCGGTCAGTTTTAAGTTGCTGCCGACGTTCCCGATGTCCTTCAGCGTGATATCGCCTCCGCCTCCCTGAATCTCGAGGACATGGAGAGAATCCAAGCCTGAAATCGCTCCTCCTACCGTGAAGTTTGCGCTCTCATTTTGCAAAGAAATGGTTTCTCTCTGCACACCCTCCGCTCCAAGGGCCGCATCGCGTTCGCCAATGGTGATGCCGCTGAGTTCCAGCGCTTGGGACAGCGTTAATGCTGCTCCTTTTTCCAGTCCAAGGTTTCCCTTCCAGGTGTGGGTGTCACTGGTTGATGCCAGAGTGAGCGAGCCTCCGCTCAGTGAAATGTTCGCGTACTCGTCTCCCGTTGCCGTCAACGCACCTGTCACCCGCAGGGCCAGCCCGACTACCTTCAAGTCAGAATCGACCTCCAACGCTCCCATCTGGATGCCCTTGGCTCCGGAATCTGCTGCCGCCTGAATGGTGTAAACGCCGCTCGCGTTCACCGTCAGCTTGTTGACCGGTGTGGTGCCGGAGATTGCCAGGTTCACCTCGCCGCCCGCACCCTCCAGAGTCACATTGGCCCCGGGATTGAAGGTTTGATCATTTGACCACTGATTCTCATTGTTCCAAACGAACGGGGATGAGCTGCCGTCCCATTTCACATCCTCGGCCTCCTCCATGGTGATGGTGATCTTTCCATTCGCGTCCAGCGTTACCACATATCCGACTACATCCCCGGTGGAGAATTTCAGTTTGCCTCTCGTAAAGAGCTCCTGCAGTCCCGAGAGGTTACTCATCTCCGTGGAGAAGAGTTGGTAGCCATCCTGCATCGCCGCCACATCCGCGCAGCCGCCGGTCAAGTCGATGGTCAAGGATGTGTAATCTCCCGCAGGCAGGGCTCCAAGCTTAATTTCCGTCCCCAGGCCCGTGCTTACGTCCACCCCGATCGTCACCTCCCCGGCAAGCGTCAGGGTTGTGATGTCCAGCTTCCCGCCGGGCGTGTAGAATGCCGAGCCGCCATTCATGGAAAGCTCCGCCAGTTGGATGCCTGTGCTGCTCTGACTTTCATTCAGGGCCAGCACATCCAGGCGACTTCCTTCCAAGTGCAATTTGCTGCTTGCAGCGCTGTTCAGGTAACGCACGCTGCCATTCTGCACCTGCGACAACCAGACCTCGGCGCTTTCCCCCAGCACCAGCCCGTCTCCGGATGTTGCATTCCCCGCTTTCAGGAACTCCGTGAACTTCGCCTGGGCGTTTTGCCCCAGCTCAACTCTTGCGCTGTTTTTGACCTGTATCTTGCCTCCCTCTCCCAAAGTACCAGCTTGCGCTCCATTCCCGAATGTCAAAATGGCGGAGGATGAAGCTTCCTCACCGGTACCTACGCACACCGTGCCCGTAAAAGATGAGAATTGGATGGTGCTGTTCAACGTCAAATTCTTTTGCCAGATTACATCGAGCCACCCGCTTCCTGTAAGACTGTTGACGTAAAGAATATAGGAGCTGTCGTTCCATTGTGTACTTTCCAGTTTTGATCTTGTCGCGTCTTTAAGCTCTAATTCGGAGATGGTAGTAGCATTGTAATTGTTGAACTCAAACGTTCCTCCTGCCATCGTCAGGTGAAGGTTCATGCCTCCGCCCTGGGAACCATACGCCGCTTTCAAGGTCGCGCCACTGTTCACGATAATCTGCTCAAATTGCGGAGTCTGTGACGTCGCCTTCCAGTTCAGCGTGGTGTCCCCACTCAGTTCCAGAAGCTTCAGCTTGCTCCCCGCGGCAAACTCGAGCCCGCTGCCCGTTGCATCGACACTCCCGACCCCATCGAGTTTCAGCGTGCCTCCCGTACCGCTTATCGTCAGTTTATTCGCGGCGCTCTGCCCGGTCCCGGAGATGGGACCGCTGATCGTGAGGCTTGTCCCCTCGCCACCCAGTTCGATGCTCCCGCCGTTTTCCCCAATCGTCAAACCTTGCACGGTAAGCGTGCTTCCTTGTCCCAAGGACAGGCTCGAGCCACCGGTCAGTGTCAACTCTCCGCTCCATGTGTGCGTTTTGCTGGTTCCGGAAAGCTTCAGTTTCGCTCCCTCCGCCAGCTCGATGTTTCCGCTGCTTGATGTCCCCGCGCTCAGTGTGCCGCTCACCTCCAGCGACAAGCCGTCAAGCACCTCGAGAGCAGACCCCACTTGCATGCTTCCTCCCACGAGTATCCCCGTTGCTTCCACACTTCCATCTTGTTGAAGTATGTACGTGCCGCTCGAGGCGTTGATAGTGAAATCGTTGACAAGAGTTGTGCCAGGCATGCCCAACAACACCTTGCTTCCCGTTCCCTGAAGCGTCACATTTGCTCCGCTGCGGTAATGATGATTGTTGGCCCAGGCGTTCGTTGTATTCCATGTGAAGTCACTCCCTGTTCCATTCAGCACGACGTCCTCAGCCTGAGGCGCCTGAATATGGATTTTCCCTTGATCGTCCAGCGTTACCACATACCCGTCCACGCTTCCTGTGGAGAATTTCAGTTTTTGACTATCAAAGAGGCCCTTCAGTCCCGAGAAGAGGCCGCTCGTCTCCGTGGCGAAGAGTTGGTAGCCATCGCTTTGTCCGGCAAGGTACGCAAAGCTCCCAGTCAACTCAATGGTCAGAACGCCACCTCCGGTCGGCAAGGCTCCCAGAGTGAGCATGGTTCCATTCCCGCTGCTCAAATCAACGCCTAACGTTGCGTTCCCATTCAGCGTGAGACCGGTGGTTATCGAGAGTTTCCCGCGAACCCAATCCAACCTGTCCTTTCCTCCTGCCTGGAAGGTTACTGAGCCCAAGGTGGCCCCCCCGGTCACGTCCAGTGTCAATCCTCCGCCTTGCTCGCCGGCAAATTGTACCGCGTCCACAGTCAGAGCCCCATTGGAAAGCGTTATCTTGTTGCTCCCGGCGCCTCCGATCAACGTGCCAAATTTTCCTGTTGGGACACCATCTGCGGCTTTCACGGCTCCAATCGTCAGTTTGCTGCCTCCATCCAGCGTCAGTGTACCTTCACAGACCCCAAGCGTTACAACGCTCCCCTCCGCAACGCCGGAGATCGACAACGCCGAGCCCGTACCCATTGACAACTCCCCGCCCGCATAAAATGCCTCCTTCACCTGAGCCTGCACGTTCTGCCCCATTGTCCAGTTCCCAAGGTACGAGCCAATGAAGTACCCACCCCCACCCGCCGTGGTGTCTACATTATCCCCAAACACCACATGGGTGTGTCCGTTGAAGCCGTTTCCACTAGCGGCAAATTCAATACACCCTTTGAAATTGCTCCAAGTCCCCCCGCTTGCGAACGTTGTAGTATGCCAACCATTAGCGTTGCTTCGAATGGTCAGTTTCCCGGATCCCCCAACACTCTCAAGTGTCCACTGTTTGTAGTTATTCCTATCGCCGTTTTCGATCACTGAACCATCCGTAAACGTCACACTCGTTAACGTAACGGCCTGCGCGTTTGTAGAAAACTGTCCAGTAGGTTGCATGCTTATTGTACCTCCCAGCAGCTCGATTGCTGCAGAGACTCTCGTGTCGTACCAAACTGATGCGTTAACACTCAGTCTTGAACCTGCACCAACTTTTATCGTGTTTGCTCCGGAAAAATCATGGCTCACATTCCATGATGTTCCTCCCTTCAACTCGATGCACTCCAATTTGTTGCTATTGGCTACCACCAAATTGTTACTCAGATCCCCCGCTCCATCCAGCACAAGCGTCCCTCCCTGTCCGGTAACCGTCAGTTTATTTGTGGTACTCAACCCCGTGATGGAGCCGCTAACGTTCAGGGTGGCTCCCTCTGCAAGATTGACGATCCCTCCCCCTTCACCCAAGGTGAGACCGGTTGTTGTCAGGGTTCCGCTTTGCAGAGCCAGAGTCAATCCTCCGCCCAGAGTGAGTGCGCCCATGCTGCCTTGACTGTCCCCAATGCTTGTGATGGTGAACGTGCCGTCTCCGGTCAGGCTCCAATCCGCTCCTGCTGTGAAGCTGGCGCTTGCAGCAGTGAGGCTGATCCCACTCCCCAGCGTCAAGCTGCCGCCGTCCTCCCCCAGGGTGAAAGAGCTCGGCGTGAGCGTACTGGCATCGGCGCTCGTTGACTTAATCTCCAGCTGCGCGCCGCCTTGCAGTCCCATGCCGCCCGCCCAGCTCGTCACATTGTCCAGCGTCACGCTCCCAGGCCCGCCGAACGTGACGCTCGCCCCCGCAGTCACAGAGAAAGCTCCGGTCACTTGGAGGCTGTCATTCTCTGCGTTGCTGCTCGTGAAGGTCCACGTGCCATTGGAGACGGTCATGGAACCCGTCAGCAACTCACCACTCCAGGTAACTGTGTGCGGATCACTTCCGGTGTCATCGAAGGTGACGTTGTCACCGTTTTGGAATGTCCCGACACTGTCTCCCGTCCATCCGGTCGAACCATTTGTCCACGTAGCCACGCCGCTAGTCCAAGTGAGGTTGTGCGCATCCTCGCCATCAATGGTAATGTTCCCGTTTCCATCAACGTCCACCGTGTGCCGTCCCATATTCGTCTTGTCCAGTACGGCATTCAGGAAACTCTGCATGGTCTCCTCTCCTATCCCATTCGGGTCAAAAAGAGCATAAGAGTTGGACGAAGGAGGAGACAAACTTTCAAGCCTGAGGGTGAATTTGTCTTGCGTTCCCAATGTCGTGAGGGCGGTCATGACGCCACTGCTCAGCTTGAGTTTCCCTTCCCCGCTCAGGTCAATGACGAGCGTGAGTTGGCCACCCCATTCCCCAGTCTGTACGGTCCCGCTACTCAGGTCCAATGTGCCGCCCAGCGCGATCCGCGCAGTTCCCCCCGCTGCGACAGACAACGATTGGAGACCCAGTGTCCCCGAGCCCATTGTCAGCGAAGTATTTCCTCCAAGCTTCAAGGTCGCGTTTGTCGCCGACAGTGTCCCAATCGTCAACGAACCGCCGTTGATAGTCCAGCTGACGCCATCGCTCATGGTCACGTCCTTCGCGCTGCCCGCTACGTTGGCTGCCGTGATATTGCCTTTCTGGAAATTCACGGAAACACCCTCGCTAAACGTCATCGTCCCGCTCACGTTGACTGTACCGTCGCCCTCACCGTCTCCACTAATGTTGAATGTGGTAGTCCCCCCATCGGCCCCGTCCTTTTTGCTCACCGTCAAGTTAATGACGTCTATGGAGCTGTTCTGCATGGTGGCGGCTATAAGTTCCAAAGTTGTGTTTGCGTCGCTACCACTCATACTCAATTCCCCAGTGTTGGAGTGGCCGGAAATTTTTACTGTTATTGTCCGGTCTCTTGCACCGATTGTTTGAACATCTCCAGAAAAATTCTTTAGGCTGTCCTCATTGAAATTGAGAGTGTAACTTCCTGTTGTGTAATTGAAAATAAAATCCGCACCCTCTGCTCCAGTAAATGCTCCCGAGAATGTTAGTGATCCATTATGACTCGCTGCATTTACCTCGAGTGTTTGTGCCAGATAAATACCGGCTAAAATGTCTACGCCGTTACTGAAATAAACGCGATCGGTTGTCTGAGGAATATTCACATACCATTTGTCGCTGGCGCTGTTGTGTTCTTGACAGGCCTTTACTAGACTGTTTTCCTGTTGTTCGTTCGCCGTGACTGAATAAGTGCAGTCTTCCGGGAGTACTTCTATGAGCATCATCCCATAGTCATCCGGCTCGAGTTGATCATCCTCACCATCGAAAAGGGAAGCGCCATCAGGGAGAGAGGGGTCGGAAGCAGTCGGTTCATCGGCGCGCGCGGGGGAGAAGGCTGCCAGGGCGGTCAAACCGGAGGCCGAGGCGAGCGTAGTGGGCAAGGCCGGACAAGCCAGTGAAGCCAGGCAGGCCAGAAGAGCCGCGCGTAAGCGAGAAGGTAAGTGCAACTTCATGTCAGTTCTTGCGTTGAGCTGTTGTTATACGGAGGCTCGTGCGTGCGCGCATCCCTCCCGCGCGCGCTGTCCGCGCGCGCTGTCCACCCCCGAGCAGAAACCAGTTTATCTCTTTTCAAAAGAGAAGTCCAGTTGCTTTTTTCAATTTTTGAAAAATAATGGCAGAGACCTCACGGACAATGCCCAAAATTGTTTCGCAATCAGGGAAATTGACGAGCAAAGGATAAGGGATCCATTTTCCGGCGTTTCTCTCCCGGAAAGAGATAAATAAACGGGGGCTTTGATGCCTTCCTTGTTACGTGTATGACACAGAAAAAAAGCGCCGTCGCACCCCCTTGAACGGAGGAAGCTGAAAATTGCCTAATTTGCTTATCATAAGCCTATTTGTCGGCTGAAACCCGCTTATCTCTTTTGAAAAGAGATGAACAAACGCAAAACGTTGGAGGTTGGGGAATTACGATTGACGAGTTACGATTTTCGATTTGAAAAGTTCGGCGAGCATAGCTCGCGGAGTTGCGACGCTTCAGCGGCGTCGGTGGGTGAAATCGTGGGTGGTCAATGGTTCGAAAGCGACGAGGGAGTAGAGCTGAAACACAGGTGGATTTTCGATTTCCGAGTTACGATTGACGATTGACGATTGACGATTGACGATTGACGATTGACGATTGACGATTGACGATTGACGATTGACGATTGACGATTTGGGAAATTTGCGCGCTGGCGAGCGGGGGGGGGAGGTGCGGAGCAGGGGCGGTGGCATTCAAATTAATTCGTTAATCCCCATCGACAATAGCAACCGCATTTGAAAGAAGTTCATCAACGGAGAAAATGACCTTGTTGGCTGATATGATCGTTGATACGCATCAAAAACAATGACAACAAGCAGTCATCATGATGATGGCTCTCAAGAACTCTCCTGCCTACGTTCATGATTCGAAAAACCTGCGCAACGCGCACATGATCAATAAATCGTAATTCGTAACTCATCAATCGTCAATAGCAAGCGCATGTCTTCATGCGGTTGCCCTGGTTTTGGACGGGCAAATCTTGCCAGGGGAGGCGGCTTGTGCTATAATGCCCACCATGACACTGGAAGCATTACTCAAACTATTAGAGGAGGACGCGCGTCTGACGGATGAGCAGCTGGCTGCCCGGTTGGGTGTTGGTGTACCGGAGGCAGCTGCTGCGCGGGCCGAGTTGGAAAAGGAGGGACGTATCGTGGGTTATCAAACGATCGTGAATGACGACTCGGTGGGAGTGGCTGCTTTCATCGAGGTACGCTGCACACCGGAGAGAGGGGGCGGATTCAACCGTCTGGCCGGACGCATAGCCCGTTTTGATGAGGTGAAGAGCTGCTATCTGATGTCGGGAGGCTACGATTTGCTGGTGATGGTGGAGGCGAAAGATCTGATGGGAGTTGCCCGTTTCGTCACGGACAAACTTTCCAGCATGGAGGGAGTCATCTCCACCGCCACACACTTCCGCCTCAAAACCTACAAGCTGTACGGGCTGATGTTCGATGAGCCTTCCTGCTCTGAGCGCCTTAGCGTTGCCCCCTGATTTATGGACTGGAACCACACGCTCTCTCGCCAAATTACCCAGCTCCCGCGCTCCGGCATCCGCGAGTTCTTTGACCTCGTCATCGGCAGCAAGGGGATCATCTCTCTGGGCGTTGGGGAACCCGACTTCGTCACTCCTTGGCACGTGCGCGAGGCCGCCATCTACTCGCTCGAAAAAGGCCACACCACCTACACGAGCAATTACGGCTTGGAATCCCTGCGCCGGGCTATTTCACAGTATGTGCAGGATTTTTTTCATGTGGAGTACGATCCTGCCTGCGAGATTCTGCCCACCGTAGGGGTGAGTCAGGCCATTGACCTGGCACTGCGTTGCCTGCTCAACCCCGGCGATGAGGTGCTCTACCACGAGCCGGGCTACGTGAGTTACGCGCCCACGGTGAGCATGACCTATGCGCATGCCACGGCGGTGCAGACGAGTATCGACGATCTCTTTGCGCTTTCTCCGCAGAAGCTGGAAGCGGCCATCACGCCCAAGACAAAGGTGCTCATGCTCAATTTTCCGACCAATCCGACCGGCTCCATCGCTCCGCTGGAAACGCTCGTAAAAATTGCGGAGATATGCTGTCGGCACGGTATCTTTGTGCTCACCGATGAAATTTATTCAGAGCTGCGTTACGATGGCGAGCCACACACGAGCATTGCCTCTTTGCCCGGCATGAAAGAGCGCACGCTGCTGCTGCACGGCTTTTCCAAGGCTTTTGCCATGACCGGCATGCGCCTCGGCTACGCCTGCGGGCCGCGCGAACTCATCGACCTGATGGTCAAAATCCACTCATACACGATGATCTGCCCCTCCATCACCAGCCAGGAGGCCGGTATAGAAGCCCTCAAGAACGGCAGACCCGCCATGGAGGAAATGCGCGACAGCTATCACCGCCGCCGCGACTACATCGTCAAACGCTTCAATGATATGGGACTGGATTGCCACCTGCCCGGCGGCGCTTTTTACACTTTCCCAAGCGTGAAACGCTTTGGTCTTTCCTCGCGTGAGTTTGCGATGCGCCTGCTGCAGGAGGAGAAAGTGGCCGCCGTACCCGGAACGGCCTTTGGCGCCTGCGGAGAGGGCTACCTGCGCTGCTGCTACGCTACCGGATTCGACCTGCTGGAGCAGGCCTGCGATAAAATGGAACACTTTTGCGATTCCCTGCAATCTCACTAACTCACCCCCTGATATTAATGAACTGGCTCGCTTTGATCATGGCTCTCTGCGCAGGCGTTTCGCTTTCGGCCGCCTGTGGTTTTCGCGTATTCCTGCCTCTGCTGGCTTTATCCATCGCCGTGCGCTTCGGCGGATATGCTGTCAACGAGCATCTGGCATGGGTGGGCAGCGATCCCGCTTTTTGCAGTCTCCTGATTGCCACGATCGTTGAAATCATCGCCTACTATGTGCCTTTCGTGGATCATTTGCTGGACACCGTGAGCGCGCCGCTCGCCGTGGCAGCCGGGGCCGTCGTCACCGCCGGGTTGCTGCCCGACATGCCGGACTTCCTTCAGTGGACCATCGGCATCCTTGCGGGGTCCGGCGCGGCCGGCATTGTGCAACTGGGCACCACAGCCGCGCGCGGTACAAGTACAGTGACAACGGGCGGTTTCGGCAACTTCCTTGTCTCAACCTCCGAAAACCTGCTGTCAGCTGTGGGCGCTGTGCTGGCTATTGCCCTGCCGGCGCTGGCCATTATCGGCGTGCTTCTCTTTGTGTGGTTGCTGTGGCGCATCATCCGGCGCTGGCGCAGGAAGACCACTCTCCAACCCGTTTCATAGCCATGCAGGCTTTCATCCTGGGAGCCGGTCTCGGCACGCGTCTGGCGCCTCTTTCCTACATTGTGCCCAAGCCGCTGCTGCCGGTCTTCCAAAAGCCGCTCATCTACCATACCATGGAGCATTTGATGCGCGGCGGCGTCACCGAGTTTTTGGTCAACACCAGCCAACTCGAAGTCATGTGGGAGCGCGCTTTCCCTTTCCCGGACCCGCAGTACCACGGCTGCCCTGTCCACCTCAGCCATGAGGAACGCCCCTTGGATTCCGGCGGCGGTGTGCGTAAGATTTTACCTTGGGTGCAACCGGATGAACCGCTTATCGTGCAAAACGGCGATATCCTCTGCGATTTTCCCGTATCTGAACTGCTGGCAGAACACCGCCGCACCGGGCATCTGGTGACCCTCGCTCTGCGCAGTGTGGACGGCAAAAAAAACGTGGGGTTTGACCCGGCGACAGGCCGCGTCACCGACATGCGCCACGCACTCGGCATCGATCCCGGGTCCTACCAATTCGTCGGCATCTACGTCATGCAGCCGGAACTTGCCTCCCTCTTCCCGGACGTGCCGGTCGATGAGCCTTTCTCCATCGTACCCACCTGGCTGGAACTCATCCACCGCGGACGCATGGGCGGCTACGTGGCCGACTGGGGCAACTGGCACGAGCTGGGCTCCCCCACCGCCTATCTGAATGCCCTGCTGGAGCTGCCTTCCTCCCAACGCATCCACCCGGAAGCTGACATCTCCCCTGCGGCGAATGTAAGCGAGGACAGCGTTGTGTGCAAGGATGCGGTTGTGCCGGCGGGCGTGACGCTCAACGACTGCATTGTGTGGCCACGCACGCACGTAGCGCCCGGCTCCTACACACGCGCCATCCTCACCCCGCGTCTCACCGTGCAGGCGTAGACCGGCTCACCGCCCCGGCGCCATCTCAAAGGTGAACCCGCGCAGGTAGCTCGTCTCCGGCAAATTGAGCAGCACCGGGTGGTCCGCTCGCTGCCCGTGCTCCTCCACCAGCCGCAGTGTGCAGTGGGCGTCCACCGCCGCCTCGGCTATGACTTGCAGGAAGAGTTCGCGGCTCATGTGATGCGAGCAGCAGAAGGTTGACAGGAGACCGCCCACGGGCAGCATCTGCATGGCGCGCAGGTGAATTTCCTTGTACCCGCGCAGAGCGCCGGCAAGCGCCTTACGGTTGCGCGTGAAGCTTGGCGGATCCAGGATGATGAGATCCCACTTGGGTTCCGCACCGTTGCGCACTTTTTCACTCTCCGCCTTCAGCAGGTCAAAAGCGTTGGCAACCACGGCATTCAGGCGCACCTCGTTGAGCTGCGCATTCCTCTGCGCCGATTCAACGGCAGCCTCGGAAATATCGACCGCCGTCACTGCCGCCGTGCCAGCTTGGGCGCAGGCGAGCGCAAATCCTCCCTGGTTGCAGAAGCAGTCCAGCACGCGTTTGCCCATGGCGTGGCGCGCCACTTGGGCGTAGTTGTCAAGTTGGTCCAGGTACAGCCCGGTCTTTTGCCCGCGCCCGGGATCCACTTCGAATTTGAGCCCGCGCGCATTGGCCACAAAGGGAGGCGGCAGACTGCCATGCGCGACATGCGTCTCCTGTTCCAGTCCCTCCGCCGCCAGCACTGCGGCATCATTGCGCACCAAAACACACGTCGGCTGCAACAGTTCGCAGAGCGCTGCCACAATTTCCGGCTCGTGCAGGTGCATGGCCAGCGTCAGAGTCTGCACCACCAGCACATCCCGGTAGCGGTCCACGATAAGCCCCGGCAGTCCGTCGCTTTCGCTCCACACCAGGCGCAGCAGTTCCTCCCCGGGCAAACGTCGCTCTCTGAATTCAATCGCCTGTCGAATGCGACGCCGAAAAAAGTCGGCATCCAAAACTTGCTTGCGGCGTGAAAACCGGCGCGCCACAATTTGCGACTGCGGGTTGTAGATGGCAGAGCCCAGGAAGCGGTTCCGCTGGTCTTTGAGCGCCACTACCTCCCCCGGTTGCGGGTCTCCGTACACAGTCCGCACTTCTGTTCCGTACACCCAGTCATGTCCGTGAAATATTCGCGCCTTTGGCGCTATGATGAGCCCGCCCATATTCGCTCCTCACCATACTCTAATTTGCTTTTTCTGTCAACCCCTTGACATTTTCGATTTTCGAGGGACGATTGACGATTTGGAAAGCTGGCGCGCGGGGGTGTGAAGCATGAGAGACGGGGGAGGGCGGAACCATGCGCAGATTGGTTAGAAAGCTTAATGGAGAGCGAAGCTGAAACACAGCGGAATTTTTGAAATGATGCCGGAGGTCAATTCGAAGGACAGTCATGGACAAGACATGGAAGCGCTTTGCTTCCTTCGCTATCGCTCCGCATTTCCCGAGCCTCCGGCTCGCTATCTTTCCAAATCGCGGATTGTAATTCGTAAATCGGAAATAATCAACATTTTGCGTTGAACGATGTACCGTTGACTCCCTCTTGGGGGTGCTATTTCTTGGGACAAATGTGCATTTGCCTTGGGCTTGCCAAGTGGAGCGAGATATGGTATGCTGCCCAATATGAGGAAGATGACGATACTGGCGGCTCTGCTGGGAGCATTGACGCTGACGATGTGCAGCCAGGATGACGGACCGTTGCCGGCTGGGCGAGTGCAAGCGACTGATGCGAAGGCTGACGCTCTGTTGGCTCGGGCACGGGGGTTGCAGCAAGCCGGCAAGTTGTCGGCGGCGCGGAGTGTGCTTACTGAGATCGTATCAGACCATGATCTGGCGCCGTGCGCTGCGCAGGCGCGCATGATGATCGGTGAGATTGAGGAAAAGCTTGGCGACCCGCGAGAGGCGTTTCGGCAGTACGGCAAGGTGGTGGAAGGCTACCAGAGCAGTGAGCTGTATGAGCAGGCGCTCAATCGTCAACTTGCGATCGGCACGGCGGCTGCGAACGGGAAACTGATGGGCAAGGTGCTTTGGCTGTGGGATGTACCTATGGAAGAAGGAAAGGTGGTGGAATGGCTGCAGTCGGTGATTAAGAATGCGCCGTACGCCGATATGTCGGCCACGGCAGCCTCCGTGTTGGGCAATTATTTGGTGAAGCGCAAGAAGTTTGACGAAGCGGCGCAAGTATTCAAAAAGTTAGTGGAAGATTATCCGGACAGCCCGTATGCGCCCGGGGGGCAGTTGATGGTGGCCAGGCTGTGGGCCAGCAGCCACACGCGCGGCGACAATAATTTAGTGAACCTGGACCGTGCGCGAGAGGCATATGAAGAGTTTACTCTGCTCTACCCGAACCACAAGGATGCGGGAGTTGCTCGCAGCGGGGTGAAGGAAATGCAGAGGCTTATGGTGGATCAGGAGCTGGAGGTCGGTCGCTACTACTTGGAGCGCGCACGCGAGTATGGTCCGGCAGTGTTTTGTTTTGAGGACGTCATTCGCCAGGCAGATGTCAACCCACAAGCCGCGCAAAAGGCCAGGCAATATCTGGCACAGGCGCGGGCAGCCCTCAGTGCCGCTTCCTCCTCTCCCAAGTCGTGATTTCGAGCATAGCCAGATTCATTTGCATGGTCGGTTGCGTGCTTCTTGCATCCGGCTGCGGGTACCATTTGGGCGGGGTCAAGAGCCGCGCCATGGCGAAGGTGGATACGATATGCGTCGACATGTTTGACAACAAGACGCTTTACCCCAATGTGGCGATACAGGTGACGACGGCGCTCACTGAAACGATGCAGCGCGATGGGGCTTTTCGCATGGCCTCTCCGGAGCGGAGCGATGCCGTGGTGAGAGGAAGTGTTATCTCGGTGGCCAGCAGCTCACTGCGCACCAACTCGCGCAATACGTACCTGAGCGCAGAAATAGGACTCACGGTGCATGTGCGCTACTTCGTCATCCAGACGGCTACAGGACGCGTGCTCGCTCGGGGCGAGGTGTCTGCTGAGGGCAGTTATTTCAACGATGATGCCAATGGAAATGTGCAGACGGCGCGCGACACGGCGTTATCCTACGCCACACGCCAGGCGGCCGATCAGATTGTGCAGAAGCTTACGATTCCATGATATCCTACCCCGTCAGCTTCGTGGGACTGCCCATTGGCAATCGGGAAGATGTGACGCGCCGTGCGCTTGCTGTGCTGGAGGAGGCTGATTGCGTGTGCTGCGAAGACACGCGCAACACAGGGCGTTTGCTGGCGCACTACGGCATCAGTAAACCTCTGCTCAGTTTGCACGAACACAACGAACGCGAGCGCTGCGCAGAAGTGGCGCAACGCGCCGAGGCCGGGGAGAAATTTGCGGTGGTGACGGATGCGGGGATGCCAGGGGTGAGTGATCCGGGTTATCGGTTGGTGCACGAGCTGCAAGAACGCGGAGTGGGCTATACGGTGTTGCCCGGACCTTGCGCGGCGGTGACGGCGCTGGTGGGTTCCGGGTTGCCCAGTGACGCTTTTTTCTTCGGCGGATTTTTACCGGTGAAAAGCGGGAAGCGGCGGCGCGTGCTGGAAGATGCCCTGCAGGCAGGCTGCACAAGCATATTCTACGAATCGCCGTACCGTATTTCTGCCACGCTTGCAGAGCTCGCGCAGCTGCAGCCGGATGCTCGGGCATGCGTGGCGCGCGAACTTACGAAACTCCACGAGACTTTCCACCGCGGCACGGTTGCCGAGTTGGCCGCCGACTTCGCGAAAAAAAACTACAAAGGGGAAATGGTTCTGCTTATTGCAGCGCGGAAAGAACCCCGCAAGCCTCTTGCCTGATCCCCGATACGCACGAGAGGACTCGAACCTCCATGAGCTAGCTCACCGGACCCTAAAACCGGCGCGTCTACCAATTCCGCCACGTGCGCATGTCTTCCGTTTGAACTGCATTGAAGCACAAAACCTCACCTTATGCAAGAAGGAAGTCATCAATGCCACATTTGTCCACACGTGTCCCAAGAAAAAGCACCCCCAAGAGGGAGTTAACGGTACATCGTTCAACGCAAAGCGTTGATTATTTACGATTTACGATTTACGATTGACGATTTGGGAAGCCAGCGAGCCGGAGGCTCGGGACATGCGGAGCTGGAGCGACGGAGGAGGGCGGAACCAAGCGCAGATTGGTTAGAAAGCTGAGTGGGGGAGCGGAGCTGAAACACGAGGGGATTTTCGAGTTACGATTTTTGATTTTCGATTTGGGAAATTTGCGCGCTGGCGCGCTGGGAGGCGAAGCGCTCTGCCATTTTCGTCCGAAGAAAACGCATGGGAAATGGGTTCAATAAGATCGGAGAATATTTTCTTGGGACAAATGAGCGTTTGTTTTGTCAATGGAGATCGCGCGCTTGCAAAAAGAAGAGGCGTGTGGTAGCATCTACGGGCAGATGATTTCAGATGTGACCAGCTTGTTGCGCTGGGCGAAGCGGGCAGGGGCTCAGCCACAGAGACGGACGGTGTTGGACTTGGAGGCCGACAGTTTGCACCGCTACCGCGAGCGACTGTGTCTGATTCAATATGCAGATGCGGAGGGGGTAGAAATCATCGATCCTCTGGCGATCAAGGATATGGGGCCTTTTTGCGATTGGTTGCGAGGGGCGGAGGTATGGATGCACGGGGCGGACTACGATATGAGGCTGCTCCGGCAAGCATACGGGATGCTGCCGGTCATGATACTGGATACGCAGATAGCGGCGCGATTATTAGGGCACGAGCAGTTTGGCCTGGCGGCGCTTGTGGAGCATTTCTACGGCATCAAGTTGAGCAAGAAAAATCAAAAGGCCAATTGGGGGGTGCGTCCTATTCCGGAGGCAATGCAGGCGTATGCGCAGGAGGATGTGGCGTATATGCTGGATATGGCGGAGCGGATGGTGGCGCAGCTCAGGGCTATGGGGCGTTATGAATGGTTTTTGGAGAGTTGTGCGGTGAGTTTGGAGCGAGGTCGGCAAAGGCACGTTGCAGATGAAAAAGAGGCTTGGCGCATTCGCGGTTGCGGGAGGTTGAATCGTCGCGGGTTGGCAGCTCTGCGGGCGCTCTGGCGCTGGCGGGAGGCCGAGGCGGCACGTCTTGACCGACCGGTGTTCATGGTGTGTTCCAATCAGGATCTGTTGTGGCGTTGTGCGCAGCTGCAGGATTTCCGCCGCCCAGCGCCGCCGTCCGGCAACAGCGGACGCATATCCCGATACCGTCGTGCCGTGCGGAGTTTTCAGCTGATGGATGAGGAGGAATACCCGTTGCTGCCACGGCGCGCTGTGCCGCCGCAAACTCCTCGAGGTTTTGAGAAGCAATTGGAGCGTTGGCTTGCGCGTCGCGACGCCTTGGCGGTTGCTTTGCATCTGGATGCCTCGCTCATTGCTTCGCGTGCGCAAGCGGAAATGCTGGCTGCCGATGAAGGAGCAGGGTTGGAGGCCCTCATGTGCTGGCAGCGTGAGTTGCTTACCGATCATGAAACGGCTCAGCGTGCCATCTCCCTCACATGCCAGTCTTGATTACAGGCTCCAGGAGATTTGAGGGCAGAGAACTGAAGCGAATTCTCGTGCTCATGGGCCCGCTGTATTTGGCGAACCTGATGAGCGTTGGCATGGGGGTGATTGATACGATGGTGGCAGGTAGTGCAGGCACGGGAGATTTGGCGGCGGTTGCGCTGGGCTCGTCGGTGACGGTGCCCATCATGGTATCGGTGGGAGCTGTCCTGAATATCATCAGCCCCATGCTGGCACGGCTTTTGGGAGCCGGGCATGAGAGTCGGGCAGGATTGCTCCTTAACAGCGCCAAACTGCTCAGTTTGGGGCTTATGGCAGTGGAGCTGGTTTTGCTCTATCTGGGCAGTTTGGTATTCCCGCATATTACGAATTCGGCGCAGATGGCGCAAGAGGCCGCGCTCTACGTGTATTTTTTGATGGGAGCGATACCGGTTTCACTGCTCATGCGGGTGGTGCAGGGGTGCTGGGAAGGCTATGCGCAGACGCGCCCGGCGATGGTGGTATGTTTGCTGGGGTTGGTGTTGAATGTGCCTCTCAATTACGCGTGCGTGCTGGGATGGTGGGGGTTCCCGGCGCTGGGCGGGGCAGGTTGCGGGTTGGCCACCACGATTGTGCACTGGCTCATGTGCACGGCGCTGCTGGGCATGCAGATAGCCTCGCATCGGCACCGGCGGGTGGCGCTGCAAATGTTGGGATTTCGGCGCTTCGGAAGAATTGGAGTGGTGCGGCGCATAACACGGTTGGGGTTGCCGTTGGGGGTAGCCGCGCTGTGCGAGATGAGCTATTTTTGCGTGATAACGTTGGTGATTGCTCCCTTGGGTGAACTCATGGTAAGTGCACAGCAAATTGCCATCAACATTTCCGGCGTGCTTTTCATGTTTCCGCTCAGTTTGAGCATTGCCGTATCTATTCGCGGCGCGTATCTTGTGGGGGCTCGGAGCGAACGGCGCTTTCGCGCGCTGGTATGTGCAGCCACGCGCTTCATGTACGTGGCAACGGTTTTCCTCATGACCGCGGTTATCTACTGGCGGCACGCCATCGTTGCGCTTTACACGGACGATCCCACTGTTACCGCCACGGCAGCCGCTCTTGTGGCGTTATGCGCTGTCTATCAATTTTCTGACGGGACGCAAGCTCTCATGGCGGGGCTTTTACGCGCTTGCCACGACACGGCGGTCATTACCTGGGCCAACATAGGTTGTTATTGGGTGCTGGGATTTCCTCTCTCCGTCATCCTCATTCGCACGGATTGGTTGCTGCCGGCCATGGGACCGGAGGGAGCATGGTGGAGCTTCATCATTTCGCTCACGGCTATCGCCATCATCTTTGCCTTACGCTTCCGCACGACAGCCCGCAAAGTTTTTCTCCGTTCTTGACGTGCGGGCGTAATTCGGGTACAATGCGCGTGCCGTCGGAGCCCCCGGAGATGCAGCCGGAAAACCCCGCCAGGACCGAAAGGTAGCAACGGTATTCGTTCTGCATTTGTCGGACAGGCTTCGGCGGTTTTCTTCCATGCAGACGCTGATTTTAGCCGTGAACAGACCTGCACTCGCCTATGCAAGGGCAGGAGTGGCGTTTTACGAGGAGCGTCTGCGCCCGTTGGGGAAAGTGGAGGTGCGCTATGTGAAGGAAGGAAATGCGGATGAGACAGCGGCGGCGATGTTGCGTGCCAGTGAGGGGTGTTTGCGCATAGCGATGGATGAACGGGGGCGGAATCTGAGCACGCGCGAATTGGAAGCTCAATGGCGAGAATGGCAGATGCGCGCCGTGAAGCGCGTGGCTTTCCTCATAGGTTCGGCAGATGGGCATACGGAGCAGCTGCGCGCCGCCTGC
Source organism: uncultured Akkermansia sp. (assembly GCA_947588735.1). Taxonomy (GTDB): domain Bacteria; phylum Verrucomicrobiota; class Verrucomicrobiia; order Verrucomicrobiales; family Akkermansiaceae; genus Akkermansia. The sequence continues at coordinate 26,718 of CANQAD010000008.1, read as the reverse complement.
GACCAGACGCTCTCCCTGGGGCGTCACACCATGCAGCACGAGCTGGCGTTGGTGGCGCTGCTGGAGCAGGTGTACCGCATACACACTCTGCTGGCTGGCGCTCCTTACCACAGGGACTAGGAGACCTGGTTCCCGCCGTTGTCTTTTTCACGGATTTCCACGCGACGGATCTTGCCGCTGATTGTTTTGGGCAACTCATCGACAAACTCGATAATGCGCGGGTATTTGTAGGGGGCGGTTTCGCGTTTCACATGTTGCTGCAGCTCTTTGACAAGTTCCTCCCCGGCCCTGTTCTTCCATTCCTTGCCCAGCACAACCGTGGCTTTCACCACCATGCCGCGTATCTCATCCGGCACGCCGGTAATGGCGCATTCCACGACGGCAGGGTGGGTCATCAACGCGCTTTCTACTTCGAAGGGACCTATTCGGTAGCCGCTCGATTTGATGATGTCATCCATGCGCCCCACGAACCAGTAATAACCGTCTTCATCGCGCCAGGCCATGTCGCCGGTGTGGTAAATGCCATCGTGCCAAGCTCGGCGGGTGAGTTCGGGGTTGCGGTAGTATTCTTTAAAAAGACCAACAGGTTTTTTGTCGCCCACGCGCACGACGATTTCACCTTTTTCACCGTCTTCACAACGCGTGCCGTCCGGGCGCAGGAGGTCGATGTCGTACTGCGCATTGGGTATGCCCATGGAGCCGGGTTTGGGAGTCATCCAAGGGAAGGTGCCGAGCGTCATGGTTGTTTCTGTTTGCCCAAAGCCTTCCATCATGCTGATGCCTGTTTTTTCCTTAAACTTTTCGAAGACGGCAGGGTTGAGGGCTTCGCCGGCGGTGGTACAGTATTCGAGGCTGGAGAGGTCGTATGCAGACAAGTCCTCACGAACCATGAAGCGGTAGATGGTGGGAGGAGCGCAGAAGCTCGTCACTTTGTATTTTTCGATCTGGCGCAGCAAGGTGTCGGCATTGAATTTCTCATGATCGAATACAAACACCGTGGCCCCGGCAAACCACTGGCCGTAGAACTTGCCCCACACAGCCTTGCCCCAGCCGGTATCGGCCACGGTGAGATGCAGAGAGTGAGCACGCAGATTATGCCAGAAAACGCCGGTAGTGAGGTGCCCGAGAGCATACAGGTAATCGTGGGCCACCATGTTAGGTTCACCGCTCGTACCGCTGGTGAAGTACATGAGCATGGTATCCTCGTTGGAGTTCACAAAGGAAGGCTTTTGAAAAGGAGGAGCTTTGAGCCACTCGGATTGCCAGTCGTGAAAGCCTTCGGGGATGGGCTTACCGTGATCAGCGATGGCAATGTAGTGTTGCACAGTAGGGCTGTCGGCAGCCGCGGCGCGGATTTGGCTCACCACATAAGCGTCGTCCACACAGATGATGGCCTTCACCGAGGCGCGCGTGTTGCGATAGACGATATCGTGACTGGTGAGCATGTGCGTGGCGGGTATGACCACGGCGCCGATTTTGTGCAGCGCGAGCATGACGATCCACCACTCGTAGCGGCGTTTCAGGATGAGCATGACCGGGTCGTTTTTCCCGATACCCAAGGATGTCAAGTAGCTTGCGGCCTGGTCGGTTTGTTTTTTCAACTCACCGAACGTGGTGCGGATTTCTTCTCCCTGGTCATTCGTCCAGAGGAGAGCAAGTTTGTCGGGGGCTTCGAGAGCCCAGGCATCCATGACATCGTAGGCGAAGTTGAAGTTTTTCGGGATGATGAACTCAAGGTGCTGGTTGTAATCCTCGATGGAATTGAAATGAGTTTGCTTTAGAAAACGCTCAATCATAGTGAAAGGTGCTAATTATTCAACGCTGAAAATAAGTATTTTGGCGGGAGCGTCCATGGCCAACATACCGTGAGGCACGGAAGCGTCAAAGTAAATGCTGTCGCCTTCATCCAGCAGGATGGATTTGCTGCCGAGATAAAACATCATTTTCCCTGCCAGCACATAGTTGAACTCCTGCCCGGCGTGCGAACTTTTGTAAATGACGCGGGCAGACGGTTTAGGTTCCACCGCGACGAGGAACACGTCGGCCTTGTGGTCGCGGAAGCCGCTCACAAGACTCCGATAATTGTAGGCTTTGGAGCGTTCCACGGATACGCCCTGGCCTTTGCGCACGATGAAGTACGATTTCATGTGCGGGGTTTCGGCGAACATGAGCTCTTCCGCCGACAAGCCGTACTTGTGGGCAATTTTCATGAGGTTGGAGATGGTGATATCCAATTCACCCTTTTCAATTCGCTCATATTTTTCTATGTCGATGCCAATGGTTTCGGCGATTTCGCCAGCGGGAACATTGAGGGCATCGCGCAGGCCGCGCAAGCGTTCGCCTAATTGTTTGAGTTGCTCATCCATACTTGTGTGGAGTTCATTCTGAAGGTGATCCGTTGGGGAGGAGGGACAGGGCAGGCACGAGCCTCTTTCTTCCTGAAATCATACTCCTTTGGTTCCGTTTCTCAAGCAGAAAATATGCGGTCTGCGCCTCGCGCGCAGCTGCGCGCGAAAATTGCGCTTGCTTTTTCGAAGGGAGAGGTGTAGGCTGAGAGGCGTGAGTTATCAGGTCTTCGCCAGGAAGTATCGCCCGCGTACATTCAAGGACGTGCTTGGGCAGGAGCATGTGGTGCGTACGCTCTGTAATGCCATTGAGCAGAGGCGCTTGGCTCATGCGTATCTGTTTGTCGGGCCCCGCGGCACCGGAAAGACTTCCACCGCCCGCATTTTCGCCAAGGCGTTGAACTGCACGGGTGGCCCGAAAGTGGATTTCGATCCGGACGAGGATGTGTGCCGTGAGATTGCTGAGGGCACCAGCCTGGATGTGCTGGAGATTGACGGGGCGTCCAACCGCGGCATTGACAATATCCGTGACCTGCGCGACAACGTGCAATTTACTCCCACTCGCGGGCAGTACCGCATCATCTACATTGACGAGGTGCACATGCTCACCAAGGAATCCTTCAATGCGCTGCTCAAGACGCTGGAGGAGCCGCCGGAGCATGTCATGTTCATCTTTGCGACCACTGAGCCGCACAAGATACTTCCCACCATTCTTTCGCGTTGCCAGCGTTTTGACCTGCGCCCCATACCGGCGGATGTCATTGCGAAGCACCTCATCCACATTGCCGGGTTAGAGGGGGTGAAGCTCAGCGAGGAGGCAGCCTGCGCCATTGCCGGAGTTGCAGATGGCGGCATGCGTGACGCGCAATCGATGCTTGACCAGTTGGTTTCTTTCTGTGGGAATGAGATTACGGAACGCAACGTGAATGATATATTTGGCATCACCGGGCGCGAGATTGTGGCACGTGCCGTGGCTTACCTGCTGGATCGCCAGCTGCCGAGTTTGCTGCACCTGGTGCACGAGCTGTCAGAAGCCGGGCGAGACATGGGGCAGTTTTTGGCGGAAATGATGGGGACAGTGCGCGAACTGCTGGTGTCAAAGGTGGCCCCGCAGGAGGGCAGCGTTACTCTGCCGGTCGCCTGGCGCAAGCCGCTCCTGGAACACATTGCCCGCATTCCGCTGGATAAGATTGTGGACCTCATGGGGGCGCTTTCCGCTGCAGAAGAACAGATGCGCTGGAGTGCCAACAAGCGCTTGCATCTGGAACTGGGCATCATTCAGGCCGTGCACTCTCTGGCTCAGGCCAACATCAGTGACATTATCAAGGCTTTGAATGGAGCGCCCTTGCAGGAAACGCCCATTGCTACGGAATTGCTGCCGGATATCCCTCTTCCGGGCAGTGAGCAGCCGGAACCGCGGGTAGCCCGGTCGATTCCCCCTGATCAGGAAACCGTAATTCAGGCGCCTGAGCCCGATACCGTCGCGTCTCCTCTTTCGTCCATCGATGATGCTCCGCCAACGTTTGCCCCTGCAGAAGAGCCTCCGATGGAGGCAAAGCCGTCGGCGACATGTCTTACGGCGGAGGTGTGGGAGCAAGCTGTGCAAAAAGCCCGCGCCAAGGCTCCATTGAAGGCTGGCTTGATTGGCAACACGCTCTTTGTGAGTGAGGAAGAGGGCCTGGTTACCATAGCCATTCACCCGGCAGACACAATTAGCCGTGATGGATTGCTGAGTGATGAGGTGGGCTCGCTGCTGCGCGAGACGTTGTGCGAGAGCTGCGGAAAAGAGGTTGAACGTTTCCGCGTGGTGACGGATGAGAGTGTGCCTGCACCGGTTATTGAGAAAGAGGAGGAGATTCCTGCCGCCACGCCAGTCAAGCGTAAAACCGGTTCGACCACTTCCTCGGCTGAGGCCCCGTCGACCAGAGAGCAAAAGTCCCCCGTATCGGAAGAAGATTTCTACAAGGATCCCCTCATAGAACACGCCCTTCGAGAATTTGAAGCCCAAATTATCCCCCCATCATGAATCTCCAAAAATTGATGAAACAGGCGCAGGCCATGCAAGCGGGTATGGTTCAGGCGCAAGCTCGGCTCGCTGAGCAGAAGTTCAGTGCAGAGGCCCCGGGCGGCAAGGTGAAAGCCACCGCTGACGGAGCCGGTAACTTGGTGCAGCTCAGTATCGATCCCTCGGTGGTGGACGCCGAGGATGTGGAGTTTCTTGAGGCTATGGTACTCAAAACAGTGCAGGATGCGCTGAAGGGGGCCAAAGATATGGCCGAAGCGGAAATGCGCAAGGTAACCGGCGGCCTCGGATTCCCCATGTAAAACGACACATGCGGTTATCACTCATCAGCATTGCCTGTGCGGCGCTTCTTGGTGACTCCTTGTTAGCTGAGACTGTCGCGGTTGGCAAATATGACGCCAAAATTGTGCCAGAGCAGGTAGCTACTCTGACTTTCCAGAACAAGGGTGTTGTCAGCGACTTGTACACGGACGTGTCGCACCGTGTGGAAAAGGGCTCCGTGATCGCCGTGATGGACAAGGAGAAAACGGAGCAGGAACGCGAGGATCTGGAACTGCAAATTCGCCGTGAGCGCCTCACGAAAAAGGACGAAATTCGCAAATTAGAGCTGCAGCGCGAAAAGCTCAAGTTTTACCTCTCGCTCAGCGAGGGCGAGCGCAATTATGCCCGCGATCTCAAACCTGAAGAGGGGGGCGAGGCCTCCATTGAATCCGTGGCCGACATCAACGAGCGAATTGAGATCAATAAATTGGAACTCAATACAATGGAGCGAAGGAAACGGCTGGATTTTGATACCAAGCATGAGTCTTTGATACTGCGCATGCCTTTTACGGGTCGTGTGCAGTATCATTTTTCGATGCCGGAGCACCCGGAAATTCCTTTCGAGTATGCGCAAAATTCAGGTGTCCCTTTTGCCACAATCTGCGATGATTCGTCTTTTTACATCACAGTGAGCATCAGCGATACGGATCTTTGTCTCATGCCGCCGGAGACTTTCAGTGCGTCAGTTCGGCTGCCGGGGGATAAGCAGTTGCCGGGCGTCTATGATCACCGCAGGGTCGAGCGCAACGGGAGCCGGGGCGACATGCTTGTCTTTTTCTTCAAAATAGCGGAGGAATACCGCGACACCGCATTTCAGATGCTGGGCAGTGTTACCACGGCCACCCTGTTTTATACGACGGAAAAAGATTGCAAACGTGTGAGCAAGGCGGAATTGCTGACGAACCCCGCCGCACCTGATTGTGAAGATTGGCACCAGCTGGCTCGGTTGGCCTATCCGGATCACGAGGTGATGCTCGTCACGGAGCGCGATGTCATTTTGCGCCAAAAATCTGCCACGTCCGACAGCGCGCCATGAATCTTGTGTGCGATAACATCACCTTTGGGTACACGCGCCGTGAGAAAGTGTTGGAACATTTTTCACACACCTTCAAGCCGGGGATAACCGTGCTCAAGGGATACTCGGGCAGTGGGAAAACAACACTGCTCAAGCTGCTGGCAGGGTATTTGAAGGCGGAGAGTGGCAGGATTATCACTCCGACGGGAGTGAAAGTGACAAGCCGCAAATACCATCGACGCGGCGTGGCTTACATGTTCCAGGGAATCAATCTGCTGCCGCTTATGAGTGTGGAGCGCAATCTTCGTCTGGCGGCAGAAATGGCAATGCTGCCGGGGCGCCTTTGGAAACCCCTCTGCGAAGAACTCATCCGTGATCTGGGGCTGCAAGAGCTGCGCCATCGCCGCGCCGATAAGCTTTCCGGCGGACAAGCACAGCGCGCGGCCCTGGCCCGCACCCTCATGAAAAACGCCCCGACCGTACTGCTGGATGAGCCGACTTCCGGATTGGACGATGATAATACAGCCATCATCAAAAAGCTTGTGCTCAAGGATGCCTCAAAACGTATATGCATTATCTGCACCCATGATGCCCGCTTGCTGGAATTAGCCGATGATCTCATTGATTTTGACCATCCTGTATCTTGCTAAAGATACGGTACACCGCTGGTTTACGCGCGTATCCAGCCCCATAGCGCGCGTGCTTGTGGTGTATTTTCTCACGTTGAGCGCGCTCGCCGCTCTGGGGAGCTATGTGATTACACTAAATCTTGTACGACATGAGCTGATTTCCCGAGGGGCGGACACCGTCGTGGCGGCCATCTCCTCTCAGAACCAAGGGAAGGCTATGTTTGTTCCATCATACGAAGCCATTGAAAAAGCACTGAATGCCGAGTCGTACCTGCTTCATGTATATGGGGCTGTCAGTCTGCCGAACGGGCAGACTGTGCAGGCGTACAGCTATGATTTTTCCCGCATGAGACAGATGATGCCTTACTTGGCGCCGGACGGGGGCCCCACTTTGTTGCAGCCGGAGGATCACCAGCTCCTGCCCCCCGGCCCGGGGGATGTGTTTTACAACAAAATGCGGGTGCCGGTGATGGTACGTAATTTGCCGGTTGGGCACACCCTGCATCGCATTGTACGCTCCGGGGCTCTCATCATCAACCCGGATCATTTGCCGCCGCAAATGGAACCCAATCGCAGGAGCCTCGTGAGCCTCATCATCCGCGTACGTAATTTAGACTCATCGGAGTCGATTCTCAAGGTGGAGCGTTACATAGAAATGCTTAAGCGTTACGAAAAGGCATTCGGTTCGGTCATTTCTGCCGGATCTATTTTGAGCCGCATGGATGATGTGCTCAGCAAGCAGACGCAGTGCCGCGTGGCGTTTTGTTTGGGTATCAGCGCGATTGTGGGCATTCTGCTCACGGCCCTGGCCGGCATGGAGTACCGTCAAAATGAGTACATCTATACACTGATGAAGAGCTTTGGCATTCACCCGCTTCTGTTGGTGGGAGCCTTCATTGTGGAGAATTTGTTGATTGTTGCAGCCTCCTTCGCAGCAGCCATCGCTACCTTCATGTATTTTCAGGATATCATCGTCACCCAGATTCTTAAACTTGGGAAATATACATTGACAATCAATGATATACTTCCTGAGATATATTTAATTTCATACACATTGCTGGGTTGCGTTTTAGTATCGTGCGTGCCTATCTTTGTTGCAGCTAATCGTGAGATCGGCCGTGTACTGAAGTGAGTTGCCGTAAGAATGAGGCGGACCAGAACAGGGCGGCGTGGGCGCGAGTGACGCCTTGCATGCTCAGGTAACGAGTTCTCAGAAGGCGGGAAGAGCGATGTCCCATTTCCTCTTGCAAGCGTCCCATGTCGTGCCAATGTTTCAGGTGGTAACTGGCGAAGGTGTGGCGCAGGGTATCCTGTTGCCAGTTGAGGATGCCGGCATCACGACGCAAGCGTTGCCAGCGATGACACCAATCCGGTGGGCAGATATTGCCCGCAGTGGGAGGAGGAGTGGCAAAGCGCGCTAACCAGGTGCGCAGCGCGGGATGCATGGTGATGTGGCGGCTTCCTCCGGTTTTTGTATGGCGCGGGCGCAGAGAGATGACACTTTCCTCCCAATCCAGATCAGCCCAGTCCAAACGCAAGACCTCCGCAGGTCGTACTCCGGCCCACAGCATAATGCCCAGAGCAGGCATGCAGGGGAGATGCCGCGGTTTTTGAGCCATACGCAGAAGGGAGAGCAGCTGCTCCCAAGGCAGAGGTTGCACTTCTACCTCGTGCAACTCCGGGCGCAAGATAGCATCCACAGGGTTGGCCGAGCACCAGCCGTGCTTGATGCCGCAAGCAAAGATAGAATGCAAGATGGCGCGACCCTTGACAAATTGATGCGGAGTTGCGAAGAGTTCGCGAAGTACCCCCAGGCAGTCGGAACTGCTGATATGGCGCAGCTTCCTGCAGGCAAGGCGAGAGTTCAGCATGCGCGAGGTGACAAGGCGTAATTCTTCCTGCGTCCGCGGACGACGGGTGCTGCGCTCGCGCAGAGAAATAGCCACGGCTTCATGAAAATCCACGCTGCGCTCAGAGTCATCGTAGGTTTGATTGCCCAAGGCGATTACATCCCGGCAGAAATTGAGCAGCTCCACTCCCCGGAGTCCGCGTGGGCTTGATCGTTCAATGAGCTCGCGCCCCAACCGCAGCGCATCCCCTTCATCCAATCCATAACGTTCAGCCCAGCACGGTGCATTTCCTTTTCCAATCGATTGAGAATTGCTAAACCGTATGTCAAGAATATTCATCAAAAAAGTTACCACCCGTTACTCATCAATCTATTAGTCAACACAAACACCATATGTGCGTTTCCAACTATTACATACGAAGTGTTTCGGGTATTGTTGCTATACAATAGAGAATCAATGGGAAACGATAAAATGAAATTACAACGGATTAGCAATCCGTTATAGTAGTCCCCGACAGGGGAGAAGAGCGCTCCAAAAAAGCGGGCGAGCGTCCACAGAAACGCAAGAGGCGTATCGGGGCGTTGACGTGAGGGCGACATTGCGCGGCCTACGACAGCTTCCACCCTGTTTCGTTCAATTCAACCTCGCTTATGGCCAAAGTAATATGTTTTCGTGCAACGGATTTGATGTGTTCAACTATCGATCGCATCATGGATGAAAGACTCATTGATCGCACAACTGTGATCAAGCTTGCTCTCTATCACTTTGACACTTACATGCGGCGTGGAGAGACGCGCAACATGAATCTGTACGAAATTGTGGAGGATTTAGAACAGAGTGCAGATCCGGATCAAACACGGTTTGCGTCCTTTAGCGTGACGCGAAAGTGAGGAAGGGGGCCTGTAAGGACTTGGGAAGACTCAGAGCTCCGGTTCCCAAGTATCCTTGGTGATGAGTTGGTCGTAGAGCTGCTTTGCTTTATCGCCCATATCCAGGGACGCAAGGCGCAGGTAACTGCGCGCCATAGAGGAATCTGCCGGGAGCCCGGCCCCTCCCTTGGCTGTGATGTAAGCCAGATAAACGTATGCCTGTGAAGCGCCGGCTGCGGCGGCATCTGTGAGAAGCTGTGAAGCTTTGCGTGCATCGGCCTTCACGTGCTTGCCCGAAAAGTATTCGGCCGCCAGCATGATGGATGCCGGAGCATGGCCCACATCTGCGGCATTTTCCAGCAGTTTGATACCTGCAGCACTGTCTTGCGGCACTCCCATGCCGTGCAAAAGCATGTAGGCGCGAGCCGTGGCCAGAGCCACGGTATTGCGAAGTTTAGGGTGGTTAAAATAGAAAAACGCCTTCTGCGGGTCCTTAGGAAGACCGAGAAGGCCTTTCAGGTAACCGTGACCCAAGCTCAGACAAGATCGCAGGTGCCCCAATGCAGCCGCTGTTTTAAGCAGGATGATTCCTCGTTTTGGATCTGGCTGGATTCCCGCCTCACGTACGGCGGCGTTTTCACCCTTCACATCCAGCAGGCCGGAAGCCATCACGAAGTAGGCCTCCGGATTATGGAGGCGCACAGCCTCCTCCAGGAGGACACGGCTTTCCTTAGGCAATTTAGCGGAGTTGATGGCAGAGAGAGCAAAGTAGGCATCCGGGCTTCCTGCTTCAGCAGCTTTTTTAAGCCATTCGACTTTCTGGGCGGGGTCTGAGGCAAGATTACTGAGACGGAACATGACAAAGTAGTTGCCCCGTTTGATTTCGGAATCCACCTCAGGCTTGGTGCGCGAGCTGAAAAACTCCAGGCGACCGGTGCTGACCAGCCAGTGTGTACGAGCCATGAAGTCACCGCCTTTGCAGGCGTCCATCAGCATTTTATTGGCGGCGGCCTCATCCTTTTGCACGCCGATGCCCTGCCGAAGGCACATACTGGCATCAAGCATTGAGGGAACGAATCCTTTTCCAGCTAATTTGGCCAGCCGCTGGTAACTGGCACGTACTTCCGGGGAAAGTACTTTATCCACCGGTATTTCAGAAAGAGCCATATTGACGAGCCAATGCTCAGCAGCGATATTGCCCTGTTTCGCAGCAGACTGCATCCAGGTGTCCACCGCCTTTTCATCACCATCCGTGGCCTCCATGATGCAGAGGATAGCGGCGCCGAAATCTGCACTGTTCTCCTTTACCTGCTTTTGCAGAGCCTCATAAAACTCGTTGTACTTGGGATGAGAGGCAGCAGAGTCAAGCGCAACGTCCGAAGAAGCTGGGGGCACTGCAGGCGACATACTCAACCATATAATCGGGAAAATGACGCAGGATCGGAGAAGGTTAGTGAACATAAAAGATGCCCTTATTGTACGCCTCTGCAGGGGCAAAGGCAAGCGACTTTTCTGTGCGTCAGGGCAAACGCATTTGAAAGAAGTTCATCAACGGAGAAAATGGCCTTGTTGGCTGATATGATCGTTGATACGCATCATAAAATGACAACAAGCAGTCATCGTGATGATGGCTCTCAAGAAATCTCCTGCCTACGTTCATGATTCGAAAAAAACTGCGCAACGCGCACATGATCAATAAATCGTAATTCGTAACTCGTCAATCGTCAATAGCAACCGCATTTCCTAATGCGGTTGCCCTGTCTGTGCGTAACGTTCGGGGACACGTCTGTCCCAAGAAAAAGCAATCCCAGTGGGTGGTTATCGCCGCATCATGAAGTATAACCCATTGGTAATTTACGATTTTCGAATGACGAATGACGATTTGGAAAGATAGCGAGACGGAGGCTCGGGAAATGCGGAGCGTGGGCGACGGGAAAGGGCGGCACCAAGCGCAGATTGGTTAGAAAGCTTAGTGGAATTTTCGAAGGCGAGATGCGATGATCAAGGGAAAGCATCCAGAGTGATGCCATGGCGTGTTGACTGCCTTGACTCGCAGGAACCCCCATTGCCTGCTCGCCCTGCGGGCAACGCTCACGCGTTGTCCAATCGGTTATACCGCCCGCTTCGCGTGCGCCCTACCCGGGGCCGTCGACCGCTTTGCTGAAACGTCCATGGTTTGCTGTCTCGCTGGCTTCCTTCTTTCGTCCGTAGAAAAACGCATGCGAAATGGGGTTCAATGATCCCGGAGAATATTTCATGGGACACGTGTGGTTCAGGGATGCGTAAGATCGGACGCCCGGGCGAGCAAGGCAGTGCGTGTGTTGGGTAGTGTTTCGTCTTGTACTTCACGCAGAAGTTGTTCCAAGATTTGTCCAACACGGGGGCCTTGGGCAGAACCGCGCTCCATGAGGTCACTGCCGCCGATGGCAAGGTCTCGCACCTTGTAAGCAGGGGGGGATTCCAGCACTTCGGTAAGCAGCATGGAGGCGGAGCGGGTTGCCGAAGGGGAGCGATGGTCGAGAAGATCTATCATGCCGTGCGCGTTGATAATATGCTGCACCATTTCTCGCGAGGCGGAACCGATAAGACGCCGCATTTCCGGCCGCGAGGCAGGCAGGGGAAGGGAAAGATGCTCCAGCAGGGTAATCACAAAGCGCGCTGTGGCGTTGTCGCTCTTCAGACGGGTCAGGGCAGAACGCACGGCAGCAGGCTCCAGCAAGAGCATGAGCATGGCCAGGCGATTGGGAAAGCTCTCGACTGGCGCGGCCTGCACGGCTCGCACAGTGTAAACCCAGCGATCAATCCCCCGAGCATTTTGACTTCCAGCCAGCCCGGTAAGCTCTGGCAAAATGACAGTAAAAACCTCCGGAAAAGCAGTGAGCATGTCTCCCGCGCCTGAGGCTGTCAGGATGCCTTGCAATTCCTTAAAAATGCGCTCGGCGCTGATGTTTTCAAGCAAAAGACGATTGTGACGGATGGAGTAGGCCGTCTCCGTCTCAATACCGAACTTGAAACGAGCGGCGAAACGCAAAGCTCGCAAAATACGGAGAGCATCCTCGCGGAAGCGTACATCTGGCTCCCCCACGCAGCGCAGGATGTGGTTGTCCAGATCCTGCCGTCCGCCGAAAGCGTCTACCAGGCCTTCGCGATCGTTGTAGGCCATGGCATTGATGGTAAAGTCCCGGCGAGATAGATCATCTTGAATGCGCGAGACGAAATGAACGGCATCCGGGTGACGATTGTCAGAGTACGCTCCATCGGATCGAAATGTGGTGACTTCCACATTGCGTCCATGGGAGCGCACCGTGATGGTGCCGTGCTTAAGACCCGTCTTAAACACGGTCCACTTACGAAAAACCAGCAGCATTTCCTCCGGCGTGGCATCTGTGCATACGTCCCAATCTGCCGGTTTTTGATTCAACAAGCTGTCTCGTACGCACCCGCCCACTACATAGGCGGAGAAGCCCATGTGTTCGAGCGCATGGATGACTTCGGCAGCGTAGTTGGGGATGGGGATAACGGGCATTGTAAAAAACACGGGAGGAACAACCGCTCCTCCCGTGTGGTAGAGGGTGGACACATCTCCCTTACTCCTGCGGGGCAGCCGACTCGGAGTAGTCGATAGCGGCCAGGGACTGGTAGAGGCGCCAGCGGCGTTTAATATCGTTTTCCTCCATGGCCAGCAACTGGTCAAAGTGAGCCTTGTTGTTCTTGGCCAGCAGGCGAAAACGATTTTCACCAAGCAGGGACTCGCGCACATCTTTCTTGGGCGCTTTGCTCTTGAGAATGAGCGGATTCTTGCCCTCCTTGATGCGGTCGGGATTGAAGTTGTAGAGCAGCCAGCGTCCACAATCTACGGCGTCCTTCTGGTGGTCGATCCCCTGGGCCATATTGATGCCGTGGTTGATGCAGTGGCTATAGGCGATGATGAGTGCGGGCCCATCGTACTCCTCAGCCTCCAACAAGGTTTTGAGGGTGTGCTCATCATTGGCGCCCATGGCGACTGAGGCGACATAGATGTTGCCGTAGGTCATGGCCATATATCCGATATCCTTCTTCACCTGGTCTTTGCCGCGTGTGGCAAATTTGGCTACAGCAGCGCGCGGAGTGGATTTCGAGCATTGACCGCCAGTGTTGGAGTACACCTCAGTATCCAGCACGAGCACCTTCACATTGCGGCCGGAGGCGAGGATGTGATCCAAACCGCCGTAACCAATGTCGTAAGCCCAGCCGTCGCCACCGATAATCCAGACGGATTTGCGCACGAGGTAATTTGCCTGAGCTTTGAGGGCGGCCAAGTCGGGATCCGCACCGCAAGCAGACTTAATTTGCTCTACGGCAGCGCGAGCTTTGGCTATGTCCGCCTCAGTTCTCTGCGGATTATCCAACAGAGTTTGCACGGTGGCCTCTCCAATTTTGGGAGCGGCGGCGTGCAGCAGCTCCAAGGCGTATTGTTGCTTCTTGTCCAGCGATACGCGGAAGCCGAGGCCAAACTGGGCATTATCCTCAAAGAGGCTGTTGCACCAGGCAGGACCGCGCCCCTCGGAATCATGGCTCCAAGGGGTGGTGGGCAGGTTGCCGCCGTAGATGGAGGAGCAGCCGGTGGCGTTGGCGACTACCAAGCGGTTGCCGAAGAGCTGGGAGAGCATCTTGATGTACGGAGTTTCGCCGCAGCCGGCGCAAGCGCCGGAGAATTCGAAGAGCGGACGCAGGAACTGGGCGTCCTTTACTTTATCACGCCCTACGATGGTGCGATCCGGATCCGGCAGAGCATTGAAGAACTTCCAATTTTCCGCCTCCGGTTTAAGGGCGGTGGTCGCCGGCGTCATCACCACGGAACCGGTGGGGCACACATGTGTGCAAAGCGTGCAGCCCGTGCAGTCCGAGGCCGACACTTGGATGATGAACTTTTTGCCTTGCCAATCTTTGTGCATCTTCTTGGCATCAGCCGACTTGAAGCTTGCGGGGGCTCCCTCGAGGTTGGCCGGGTCGGTGATTTGAGCACGGATACAAGCGTGCGGGCACACCATCGTGCATTTACCGCATTGAATACATGTCTCGGGATTCCACACGGGAATTTCCAAGGCCAAGTCGCGCTTCTCGTACTGTGTAGTTCCGGAGGGGAACGTACCATCGCAGGGCATTTCAGAAACCTTCACCGTATCGCCATTGCCGGTCACAATTTTGCCGAGAACGTCGCGCACAAAGTCGGGCGGATTGCCCTGCAGCGGGGCTGGGATTTCATGGCCAGTGATGGTGGAGCCAAGCGGCACTTCATACAGGTTCTCTAAGGTAGCATCCACAGCAGCTATGTTCTTTGCGACAACTTCTTCGCCTTTCTTACCGTATGTCTTCTTGATGGCCTCCTTGATGTAGCCGATAGCCTCATCTGCCGGGATGACGCCGGAGAGCTTGAAGAAGCAGGTCTGCATGATCATGTTGATGCGCCCGCCCATGCCGGTAGCTTTAGCCACCTTGAAGGCATCAATGCAGTACATGGTGATGTTTTTGTCAAGAATCTGTTTTTGCATACGGGCGGGAAGGGAATCCCAGACTTTGGCAGGCTCCACGGCGGTATTCATGAGGAAAGTAGCGCCAGGAGCAGCGTTCTTGAGGAAATCAAAAGTATTCAGCAAGCTGGGTTGATGCAGAGCGATGAAGTTCGCGCTGGTGATCAGATAAGTGCTATGGATGGGCGTAGTGCCGAAGCGCAGGTGCGACACCGTTGAAGAACCGCTCTTCTTGGAATCGTACACGAAGTAGCCCTGCACGTACAGATCCGTGTGCTTGCCGATAATTTTGATGGCATCCTTGTTAGCGCCTACGGTGCCATCGGAGCCAAGCCCGTAGAACATACAGCGCGTCACCGTGTCAGATTCGGTGGAGAAAGAAGGATCGTAGGGGATGGACTTACCAGTCACATCGTCCTCCACACCTACAGCGAAGCCTGTCATAGGTTCATCCTTGGCAAGTTCATCGTACACCCCCTTAGCCATGGCCGGGGTGAACTCCTTGGAGCCGAGGCCATATCGACCACCCACTACCTTTGGCATGGCGAAGGGCAGAGCCCCGCGCACCGATGCATCCGCCAGCGCTTGCACGACATCCTGCAGCAGAGGTTCACCCTGGCTGCCGGGTTCCTTCGTGCGGTCCAGCACGGCGATCTTCTTCACACTCTTGGGCAATGCTGCGATGAAATCCGCTGCCGGGAATGGACGATACAGGCGTACCTTGAGTACGCCAACGTCTTCTTTGAGCGCCTGCACAGTCTCCCAGCAAGCCTCGGCGCCAGAGCCCATGATGACGATGACGCGTGTGGCGGTGGGGGACCCCACATATTCCACCAGGTCGTAGTGGCGACCGGTGAGCTCGCCAAACTTCTTCATGGCTTTCTTGACGATGGCCGGTACGGCATTGTAGAACTTGTTGACCGTCTCACGGCCTTGGAAGTAAACATCCGGGTTCTGCGCGGTACCGCGCACCACGGGGGCATCCGGAGTAAGAGCGCGGGCATGAAAAGCGTCCACGAACTCCTGGTCGATCATGGCGCGCAGAGTATCATCGGAGATATCGGCGATCTTTCCAACCTCGTGCGAGGTGCGGAAGCCATCAAAAAAGTTGATGAAGGGCACGCGGCTTTCGAGTGTGGCTGCATGAGCGATGGCTGCCATATCGGGAGCCTCCTGTGTGTTGGCCCCGCAGAGCATGGCAAAGCCGGTGGCACGGCAAGCCATCACATCTCCGTGGTCGCCAAAGATAGAGAGTCCCTGCGCCGCCAGAGCGCGCGCCGCGATGTGGAACACGCATGGCGTGAGCTCACCAGCAATCTTGAACATGTTGGGAATCATGAGCAGCAGCCCTTGAGATGCTGTGAACGTGGTGGCCAATGAGCCGGTTTGCAGTGCGCCATGTACAGCGCCTGCCGCGCCGGCTTCGCTTTCCATTTCCACAATACTAGGAACCGTGCCCCACAGATTTTTGCGATCCATGGCCGTCCACGTTTCCGCAGATTCTCCCATGGGAGAGGAGGGGGTGATGGGGTAGATAGCTGCTACCTCCGAACAACGGTAGGCAACGGATGCCACGGCTTCGTTGGCATCGATAGTGCTGTATGTAGTGCTCATGGTTTGAGATGTTGGTGCTACAGGACAGTCGGTATGAGCCGACTGCCGCTGATCTTTGTAACGCCCCAACTTTACACCTGCCGGGAGTCAAAATCAATCCAAAAAGGCAGGTTGCATGGAAAAAATGACAGGCCGGGCAGGTGGACGGGAAGATCCCTTTTCCATTTGCAATTTAATTCACCTGTGATTTGTTGATGATGTGATAGCCGACGGGGCAAGCGCATTAGAATAAATTCGAAAAGAAGAGAACTTCTTCAGCCGACAGGTCTCGCCTGTTTTCAGACGCGAAACCCGCAATGGCAGTACGCTCTGCCATGTGAATCAGGTTGTTCCTTTCCCATTCCTGGACAGATCTGTCATCCATGGGGAACTGCGCAATACGCACAACATCAAAAAAATCACAATTCGTTAATCAAAAATCGCAAATAGCAAATTCATTTTCTCATGCGTTTGCGCACACGTGTCCCAATAAAATCTTCTCTGGGCTCATTCAATCCATTTCCCATGCGTTTTCTTCGGACGAAAATGGCAGCGCGCTTCGCCTCCCCGAGCGCCAGCGTGCAAATTTCCCAAATCGAAAATCAAAAATCGTAACTCGAAAATCCCCTTGTGTTTCAACTTCGCTCCCCCACTCAGCTTTCTCATTAGTCTTGCGCGCGGTTCCGCCCTCCCCCGTCGCTACCGCTCCGCATTTCCCGAGCCTCCGGCTCGCTAGCTTTTGCAAATCGTCAATCGTAAATCGTCAATCGTAAATAACCAAGGGCTTATGCTTCATAATGTGCCGTTAACGACCTGTCGGGGGTGCTTTTTCTCGGGACACGTGTGGCGTTTGCGTTTCAATAGTGGGAAGGGTGCTTGCAGAAGTCGAGAACCCGTGGTAGAATGCGCGCATGGCAGCATGCCGCAAAGTTCTCTTGTTTATGCTCGGCCTCTTGGTGGCGGGATGCTACCCGCCTCCGGCAACGTATCCAACCACAAAGCTGGTGATGAGTCGCCGCTTAAAGTTGTGCGATCACTTTCTGCATTTGCTACCGGATTGGCAGCGTGGCGAAAAGGCAGCTCAACAGGAGGCTGCATGGCTGGCAGACACGGCATATAAGGCGGCGGCGGGAATTTCGCGGGTGAATAATTCTCACTTTCCCGGCTGGGCTGGCAACTGGCTGATCAATATGCGAGTGCAGGATCGCGGACTGTGTTGGCATTACCAGCATGATATGTATCGAGAGCTGAGGCGTCGGCATCTACGTTATTTCCGCATCGGTTGCTGTGTACGCGACAAGGGGAGTCGCTCGGAACATAACTGCGTGTATGTGGCGGCGGCAAATGGCTCGTGGCCGAGAGTGTGGGTGTTGGACGCATGGATGTGGAATGGGCGCCTGAAGGTGAACTATGGGCCTGAGCTTGATCAGAAGGATTGGGCCGATCTGCCGGAAGTGACTCAGGAATTGGCCATCATTTACCCGGAGGAGCACGGCTGGCCGGTAGAACATTGGTACTACGTGCGCAAACCCAATGGTAAATACACGGTTTTTTATGCGCCGGAATCTATGACGGCTCCGCAGACTTTGCGCATGTTTGACCACATTGAGCGGGGTCGCAAAACTCACCCTGGTAAGTTGACGAATTATTGAGGGCAGATAAGTGCGTTAGAGACGCTTGTTGTTGCGTTCCAACATGAGGCGGAACCCGACGGTAGGGTTGTGGGCGTCTGCCGGGCGTGGCGTACGAATACCGGTGGAAAGTTGGGAGGGGCGGAAGGACGTGTAATCCCCTCCTCGGGTAACGGCATAGTGCCGGAACGCGAAGCCTGGCGGGCCGCCATATTCATCGCTTACCCACTCTTGTACATTACCTGTCATATCATAGAAACCGAGAACGTTCGGAGCGAACGAGGCCACGGGTGCCGTGAAAGCAAAGTTATCTGAGTAATGCTCAATGACGTATTGCGGCGAAACATATGGGAGTGCGGCTGAATCTGCAAAGTTGCCGGTACCACGTGGCGGAGGCCACTGCAGCCCCCAGGCAAAATCGTGTTGAGTGTTGCTATATCGACTGCAAGCTCGTTCGTAGGGAGTGGCTCCATGTTCTCCCTTCACCCCCATCATGGCGCTCCATTCCTCGTCTGTCGGGAGTCGGTATTCATCGGTAGGTTCGATGAGCCCATTTTCACGTTCCTGTGTGGTGAGCCATCGAGCAAAGCGCTCTGCATCCGTGCGGGAGATCCCGATAGCCGGGTGGTCTGGACCTTGTACAAAGTCGGTGGGTGGGGGCACATCTGCTCCGGTCGTTGCAACAAAGGCTCGGTAGTCGGATACGCGCACTTCAGTCACTCCGGCCATCAGCGTGGGCGAGAGGGGACGGAAACGCAAGCCCAAGCTGTTCACCCATTCGGCGCCGAAAGCAACCGAGTTGTTGAGCTTTAGTGATACATTGACAACTAATCCTTTGGGTGAAATTCCACTAAAGCGTTCCGTGGCAAAACCGGGCATTTTGATTTCCAAAAAATATGGGGCAACAGGAACACGCACACCCTGCAAGGGAGTGATACCAAGCGGGTGTCCGTTCAGCCATACCGTGGCGCCTGGTGGAGTAGTATTCAATGAGATAGGCGTTTTTTGCACTGGTCTTGCAACGATACGGAAGGAGCTGATGCCGTCCTTTGCTTCTGAATCTGGCTCGGGAATTGCAACGAGAGTATGGTCGCGCCCCAGGGAACCCTGAGCTTCGCACATGCGGGCAAGCCAGAGAGTGTAGGCGTTGATGCCGTCACGTGTGGTGCGTACATAGGGATCATTGTCGCCTTTTTCGTAGCGAACGGGACCCAATGAGGATGTGCGCCGCAGGAAAGTTTCAAACTGAGCGACTGACACGGGTTCCACGGCGCGGTGTTCGGAGTCTGTGTAGCGGTAGGTTGAGCCCAGGACATCCTGCCAGTCCATGTGCTTACGCGGTGGTCGGAAAGGCTGCAGGTCCCCGCCCAAGGCAAGCACTCCCTGTTTGGGTGTTACGCCGTGAACGGCCAGATCGGAGTATCCTTCCTTGCGTAAGACATAGGAGACGTGCTTACCCGGGCTTGCGTCCACAGGGCCGAAGGGAGTCTCATCGACATAGACGCCGTCTTCGGTGTAAATGGAGGCTCCAGCGGGCACCGTCGAGATAAAGAGTTGGGCACCGACATTCGCTGGGGTATGTCCCAAGTTGCGCAATTCAGCGCGTAGCTCGTGCACCTTTTCCCACACGTTCGGCGGGATAAAGACATATATGCCCCCGACAACAAGAGCCAGTAGGGCTGCTGCGGTACCGATGAGGCTGGCCCAGCGCTTGCGTCGTTTCATGAGTGCGTGGTGACGCGGAGCATATTGGCGCAGTTCATCAATGCGTTCAGCGAGAGCCTGTGCTGAAACGATGCTGTTTTTGCTCACTTGAGGTTCCGCCGCTGCGCAGATGATTTCGTTGAACTCGATCCAGCGGCGGTGGGAGGCACCTTCTGGCACATTGGCCGGGAGCTCGGGGAACTCGAGACGATCTTTACCGGTTCCCATTTCGTAGAGTACTTTCGCCAAGGCATACACATCCGCCCTTGGAGTACCGGATCCATCGGGGGGAATGTAGCCTTCAGTACCGGCAAAGTTGCGATTGGAATTCGGAGCTACGGAGCCGGCGTCCGCGAGCTTGGCCCGTCCATGCACAAAGACAATGTTGGATGGTTTAATGTCACAGTGCGAAAGCTCTTCACTGTGCATGCCATCTAAGGCATGAGCCAACTGACTGCCTACTTCCAGCACGTAGTCCAGCGGCATGGGGCTGCGGCCATAAAGATTCATGTCGCTTTGCAGTGTACGCGGCACATAGCCCTGAGGGTCGATGTGGATGCCTGTGTAGGCATCATCTGCAAGTTCCATCACATAGTAGTAGCAGGGATGCAATCCGTCATTTTGTCCTACGTGAAGAATATGCACCACGCCCGGGATGCCACGCGCCACCGGTTCATAATGCAAAATTCCCTCGAACTCCCGCACGTAGGTTTTCTCGTCATCATAATCCTCGCGCCACACCACTTTTACGGCGCGATAGGCTCCCGTTACCGAGCGTGCCAGCCACACCTCGCCGTAGGCGCCTCGACCAATGAGACGCAAAATTTCGTGATCCGGCACCTGCGGACGCAAATTTTGAGCGTGACGCGGGCGCCGGTCATCATCAGGGCTACAGCTGGTAGCAGAATGAGCCATGGCTCGCCGTCATTATACTAAAGAGCTGCAAGAGGGGCAAAGAAAAAACTGCAACTGGCGTTAAAAAACGGGCTGCTCATCATGAACAGCCCGTATGCTTACTCTGACCGCAAAAAGCGTACCTATTCGGCCGGGGCGGCAGGAGCAACTGGAGTAGCCGGGACTTTGTCGCACGGCGGTTGAGGAGCGTGCGGGCGAGGAGCTCGACCGTTCTCGCCGCAGCAACAGCAGCAGCCGGACATGGGGGGGCGGCAGCCTTGGGGCGGCACGGCCGGACCGTGACCCCGGTGGTGCGGGCGTGAGCGACGCGGACCGTTCTTTTCAAAGTCGGCCCTTGCGGCAGCCTTTTCCTGTTCGTCCAGCTGACCATCCTTGTTGGCGTCATATTTTTCTAGAATTTTTCTTTGGTATTCGGCTTTACGTTCCGCAAACACTGCGCGGATAGCTTCTTTTTCCTGCTCATCAATGCGGCCGTCTTTATTGATGTCAAACTCTTCCAAGAAAGCTGCATGGTGGGGGTTCCCGTGGGGGGAAGCAGCTCTGCCCTGTGGTGGTGGAGGCGGTGGGGTGTCTTGTGGTTCAGGAGCCGCCTGCTGAGCCATCAGGGGCAGGGATAGTGCCATGGCGAATAATAGGGATTTCATCATGATCGTCTTTTTGTGGGTGTCGTTGTTTCTATGTAACGGAGGGCAGCAAAACCCTCCCAGAAAGGGGAGACGCAAAAACCAGTGCGTTTTCTACAGTAACAATCTAAATTTTTCGATCCGCAGGTTTTTTAAAAAAAGAGGGGGGCAGGACAAACTAGAGGCTTGCAGAAGTGAGGAGAAGAGCGTATAATTCCCCGCGGCGTTGTGGCCCCGTAAGGGTAGCGGCGCTGCTAATACACGGAAACAATCAGCTATGAACGAACTTAAAGGTGCATGTATAATCGGGCAGTCTGGTGGTCCAACGGCGGTGATCAATGCGAGCGTGCTGGGCGCAGTGCAGGCTGCGCTGAATTGCCCTCAGATTACACGGGTGCTCGGAGCGGCGAACGGGATTACCGGCGTGCTCAATGGCAAACTCTATGATTTGGGAATGGAAGATCCCGTGGAGTTGGAGTTGCTCAAATTTACTCCAGCTTCTGCTTTGGGCACCTGCCGCTACAAGATGAAGGACCCGGATGTGGATCCGACCGATTATGAGAAAATCCTGGACACTTTCAAGAAATTTGATGTGCGTTATTTCTTCTACAATGGCGGCAATGACTCCATGGATACCTGTAACAAGATTTCCAAATTTATGCAGAAGAGCGGCTATGAGTGCCGTGTGATGGGCATCCCCAAGACGATTGATAACGATCTGTACGGCACGGATCACTGCCCCGGCTATGCCTCTGCGGCTAAGTACATAGCTACATCTTGTATGGAAGTGAAACACGATGCATGCTGCTACGATACTGGAATGGTGACTATCATTGAGGTGATGGGACGTCACGCGGGGTGGCTGACGGCCGCTGCCGCGCTCGCGAGTTTCGCCGGAGCCGGGCCGGACTTGATCTACCTGCCGGAGGTGGACTTCGATATGAACACCTTCTTGGATGACGTGGAGCGCATTTACAAGGCCACGGGCAAGTGTCTTGTCGTGGCAAGTGAGGGTGTGCATGACAAGGATGGTAACTTTATCTCGGAAGCTAAGACCAATGGCAATGATGGTTTTGGGCACGCTCAATTGGGCGGTCTGGCCAACAAGCTCGCCGAGGTGGTGCGCACGCGCATTGATGCTAAGGTTCGGGCGATTGAGCCCTCGCTGCTGCAGCGTTGCGCCACTCATTTGGCATCTTCGACCGATGCGATGGAAGCTTACCTGGCCGGCAAGACGGCGGTGACAGCTGCAGTTGACGGCGATACAGACAAGATGGTGGCCTTTGAGCGCAATAACCTGTACGGGCAGTATGTGTGCAACACTAAGCTGCTGCCGCTGGAAAGCGTCGCTAACTTTGAGCGCAAGGTGCCGAGGGAGTGGATCAATGCGGCGGGCAACGGCATCGAGATGCCCTTCATCGATTACGCGTTGCCGCTCATTCAGGGCGAAACGGGGATGAAGACGGTGCAGGCGCTGCCGCGCTTTGCACGTCTGCGCAAGGTGCTCGCCAAGCCGGTGGCCTGAAGCGCTGTTTCTCTGTAAACCGGGGGGCGAGGGTGCGGTTGTGCCGACCTCGCCCCGCGCTTTTATCCTTATATGACGGGTTTGCTCACATTCGGGCTTTGCGGGTTGCTGTTGGTAGCGGGATATGCTGCGTACGGACGCGTGGCGGAGCACATTTACGGCGTACGCAAGGACGGGGCGATGCCTTGTGCGACGCATGAAGACGGGGTAGATTACGTGTGCATGCCCAGCTGGCGCGTGTTCCTGGTGCAACTGCTCAATATAGCGGGACTGGGACCTGTCTTTGGCGCGCTGGCGGGGTGTTTGTACGGGCCGGTGGCATTGGTGTGGATTGTGGTGGGTTGCATTTTTGTGGGTGCGGTGCATGACTTCATGGCAGCGGTGATGAGCGCGGAGCACGATGGCGCCAACATGCCTTATCTGGTTGGGCGTTATCTGGGCGGGTCGTGTCGGCACGCGCTGCGCGTCGTGTGCGTGGGCTTGCTGCTCATGGTGGGTGTCGTGTTTACGATGGGACCGGCCGGCATGCTGCACGCTTTAGTGGGATCTCTTTCCTCGGAGGTGTGGTGCATTATTATTCTGGTGTACTACCTGTTGGCGACAATCCTGCCTATCAACACGATTATCGGCAAGATTTACCCGATTTTCGGAGCGTTTTTCCTTTTCATGGTGGCGGGTTTGGCCATTGCTCTTCCCTTGAGTGAGTACACCGTGCTGCCTGTCATGGATGTCACGGACAACATGCACCCGCAAAGTCTCCCCGTGTGGCCCATGATTTTTGTCACTATCGCCTGCGGCGCCGTATCCGGCTTTCATGCGACGCAGAGTCCGATGATGGTGCGCTGCCTGGGCGAGGCTCGGCTCATGCGCCCTGTATTCTACGGGGCGATGATTACTGAGGGGCTGGTGGCGCTGGTGTGGGCAACCGTTGGGTTGAGTCTGCGGGAGGTGGCCACAGACTATATGTTGGCGGGGGGAGCGGTGGAGCGATTGACCGAGGGAGGGGAAGCCCTTTCTTTCGGGCAGTTGAGTTTGTTGAACCCTGCCGCAGCGGTGAATGCGGCTTGCAGCATGCTGCTCGGTCCGGCGGGCGCGGCAGTCGCGGTACTCGGCGTGGTTGTGCTGCCCATTACCAGCGGGGATACGGCCATGCGCAGCTGCCGCCTGATATTGGCGGATGCGCTTCATTTGCCGCAGCAACAGTTGGGCAAGCGTTTGATGCTCGCTCTGCCGCTTTTTGCCGTGGTGGTCGTGATTGCACAGTTGGATTTCGGCGTCATCTGGCGCTACTTTGGTTGGGCGAATCAAGTGTTGGCCTGTTTCACGCTCTGGAGCATAGCGGCCTGCTTGCGTGGTCGGCGGCGCTGCCACTGGATAGCCACATTGCCGGCCATCTTCATGACAGCCGTCTGTGTTGCTTATCTCCTTGAGTCCAAGGATTGCGGGATTTGCGTGTCCCCGGTATTGGGCAATGCAGTGGCAGGAGGCGTGAGTGCGCTCTGCTGTGTGTTGCTGCTGGTTTCTCCGCACTCAGACGCCCACGATGTTGCGCAGGATAAACCAAGCAATGGTAGCGAGAGCGTATAGTTTGAGCAGCGTCGTGTAGGTGTGCGTGGAGGACAGGCGCTCCTCGCCCCGGAGCAGGATGAGGCCGTAGCGAACATACTCTTCGGCGAGAAGTGCGACGGAAACCCAGAGAAACATGTTAAAATGCCACGCAGCATGCCAATCGCCGCGCAGCAAAGCTTGCGTGGCTCGTGTGCCACCGCAACCAGGACAATTCAACCCGGTGAGCTGATGAAACATACAGGGTGGCAGCAGCTTGCCAAGCCAAACGGCCGATGTCTCCGGCGCCCATAGCATTCCACCCAACGCAACTCCCCCCAGCACAGGAGCTAGCACCAACCAAACAAGCTGCTGAACACGCATCGTCTGGAACGATCGCAGTCAGATGGGGCAAGCTCAGCAGAGAGAAGCTCAGCTGACGATAGCGGCTATTGCCATAAACGCAACGTAAACAACGGCAACAACGGCGCCGCAACCAAAACTAATATAGCACCATTTCTTGGCAGCAGCGGCTTCCGCTTGGGCGAGCTCCAGATTACCATTGTTGTATGCCGAGTCAACGGCACAGGATTTGACGATGGCAACGATACCAAACGGCAAGCAACAAAGCAGAGTCACCAAGATGGACCACACGAGGTAATTATCGGGTTTTTGTGGCATGGCAATGATATTTTATCTGTCGCGAGCCTACCAGAGAGGTTTCGCGTTGTCAAGAAAAAAGATAGAACCCCCGGGGCAACCGCACACACGTGTCCCAAGAAAAAGCACCCCCGACAGATCGTTAACGGCACATCGTGCAGCGTAAGCCTTTGGTTATTTACGATTTACGATTGACGATTGACGATTTGCGATTACGATTTGCAAAAGCTAGCGAGCCGGAGGCTCGGGAAATGCGGAGCGGTAGCGACGAGGGAGGACGGAACCGCACCCAAGACTAATGAGAAAGCTGAGGGGGGGGGGAGCGAAGCTGAAACACAAAGGGATTTTCGAGTTACGATTTTTGATTTTCGATTTGGGAAATTTGCGCGCTGCCATTTTCGTCCGAAGAAAACGCATGGGAAACGGGTTCAATGAGCCCGGAGAATATTTTATTGGGACACGTGTGGCAACCGCAATCGGACAAAAATGAGTGTACCGAACGGGGAAAAAGAGGGCATGAGATTGATCGTCCGGGCAAAAATAGTGTACCACAATGTCCGTATGATAGACACAGACAAAGGCCGAGAAGGTATTGCGAACATCATTCTTTCTCGGTACACTATTTTGCCCGATCAGGGTATCCCGCAATGTGGGGACATATAACTTTATGGGTCTCGGTCAATTTCGCTGGAGGCGCAAGAAAAACGGCGCGCCATGCAACTCAATTCTTTGATTATTGACGATTGACGATCTGGATGCAAGCGCACTGTGCGCGCGAGGCGGAGCAAAAGCGTTATCTTTTTGTGCGTATGTTCTGTTGCATTTCATTTTGCGATCCGCAATATTTCGGCGCAGTAATGCCTTCCTCTCGGCAAGGGTGTATCACTATTCTGCAACGAGTATTGCAGGGAATGCAAGGTTAAAGTGCCGATTTTCTCTCTTATCCCTTCATTATCTGTCTCAGCGGATTTGCCGGAGACTCAACTTTTTCACACGCGTCCCAATAAAATGTTTTCCGGGCTTATTGAACCCATTTCGCATGTTGTTTTCTTATGAACAAAAGAAGCAAGCCAGCCCTGCGGGCTGGCTAATCCGCCATGCAGCCGTCGGCGGCTTTCGCAACCCCGCGCGTAGCGCACTAACTTTCCAAGTCGTCAATCGAAAATCCGCTTGTGCTTCGGCTTCGCTCCCCCGCCGCTTTCTAACCAGTTTCGCGCGCAATTCCACCCTTTCCCGTCGCTTACGCTCCGCCTCCCCGCGCGCCAGCGCGCGAATTTCCTAAATCGTAATTCGTCATTCGAAAATCGAAAATTACCAATGGATTATTCTTTATGATGCGGCGATAACCGTTTGTTGGGATCTCTTTTTTCTTGGGACAAATGCACACGTGTCCCAATAAAACATCCTCCGGGCTCATTGAATCCATTTCCCACGCGTCTTCCGGGGACGAAAAAGGCAAGCCAGCAAGACGGCAAACCATGGACGATTCAGCAAAGTGGTCGACGGCCCCGGGTAGGGCGCACGCGAAGCGGGCGGTAAAACCGATTGGACAACGCGTGGGCGTTGCCCGCAGGGCGAGCAGGCAAAGGGGTGCCTGCGAGTCAAGGCGGTCAACCCGGCATGGCATCACTCCGGATGCTTTCTCTTGATCATCGCTCTCGACTTCGAAAATTCCGCTTCGCTTTCTAACCAATCTGCGCATGGTTCTGCCCTTTCCCTTCGCCCACGCTCCGCATTTCGCGAGCCCCCGGCTCGCTATCTTTCCGAATCGTAATTCGTAAATCGAAAATTACCAATAGATTATGCTGTATGATGTGCCGTTAACAACTTATTGGGGGATCGTTTTTTCTGGGGACAAATGTGGGACAAATGTGCAACTTTTTCACATCCGTCCCAAGAAAATGTCTTTCATAGGCGGGAAGTATGATGATAGCAGGAGTTGGCAATTTTTGGGCAAATC
>CANQAD010000007.1 GCA_947588735.1 uncultured Akkermansia sp. | reverse complement strand
GTCACTATTTTACCCCTCTCTTCGCATGACCTCAACTCTTTCTGTCATATGTTGCATTTGTTCTTGCAATTCACAAATTTTTACCTTTCGCTTTTCTTAAATTTCTGCCGTTTTTGTCTTGTCACGTATGTTTTCATTGTATAAAATGCTGTGTATGAGGACGCGCAGCCAAAGCAAGCCCTCTGCGTGTGTCGTCATTATCTATGTGGTCGGGGGCCTTTCTGCGGGGCTTTTAGCGCTGATGATGATATTTGTTGTGTCTGCCGGGAGGGTGATGGAGTCCACCGATCATGTGCGGGAAACGCCGGAGTGGGTAGAAGAGAATTACCGCATCCCCTGCGAATCTCTGCAAGTGAAAGAGGCGATATTCGATATAGACTCAAATGAACTGGAAGTACAGCTCGAAATCCCGCCTCCGGAGCAATTCGGCCGTGCTTTAGAGACCGCAGGCTGGAAGCGTTGTGGAAACGGGTACACCTTGCAGCAGCATGAGGATGGAAGAAAAAAGCTGTTGTGGCTTGAGTACATTTCCGAAAAGAGGGTTCTGTACTCTTGCATCGGCCATATGGCAGAGCTGCATACGCACGAGCAAGCGGCACAAAGCGAAAATCACTAATCTTCTTGCGCCCATTGCCTTGCCATGGTACATTGAAAGCATGCAAGAGCAACAAGGTAAAAAGCCGTCTGAATGGGTCATGGCTGTATACCTGTTGGGAGCGCTGGCTGCGGGAGTTATCGTGTTGAGTGCGACGGTGACGTTGTTGGTACGAATTGCAGGACATGGAAGTCGCGTACCAACAAGCTGGATCGTGGATGAGAACGACAGGTCATTGCTGGTACAATTTTCAGGACATGAAGGTGCGAATGTGTGGACGACGGCGAGAGTGGAGCGGCAGTGGCATGTTCCGTGCGGGTCGCTGCAAATTGACCGGTGCGAGGATGGTGACGACTATGCGCATATTTGGCTGAAAGAAGCGCCCTCTGCTCAATTCTACAGTGATCTGAAAGCCGCCGGATGGCAACAATACCCCGGCAGTGAGACGATGTTCAAACGCGTCGAGAATCGCCAAGAGTGGGGGCTCATTTATCATGCGAAAGACAATATGCTCTTCGTGTATTTGAGTGGGCAGGTCGTGGGACCGGACCGCATGGAAAAATTGCATGTGCCGCTCCGGATGCTGCCTGGCGCGCTGTGCATTGAAAGCGGCAGTAGTGGGGATGAGAATTATGGATTCTTCCATATCCAGCTGAACACTGAGCCAGGAGAGGATTTTTTCGAGGCGCTGCAGGCCGCCGGGTGGCAACACAAGGGAGAACACATTTACGAACGGATCGAGGGAGGCAAGCTCCTGATGCTGTCTTATGTTGACTGGGAGCATGAGATATTCATTGTACCCATCGGCCGTGTGGCAAGTGCTCAGGACGTGGAAAAAGATCTGCACATCCCCTGCGAAAAATTACAGGTGGAGCTATGCTTGCGCCATGGTGAAAGCGATGATACCGAAAATCTTATCCTGCGGCTGAAGACGGCGCCCACGGAGGATTTTTATCGTGTTCTGGAGGCGGCAGGATGGCGGCGTCTCGGGAAGGACGCGATGTTTGTGCATGGCTCAGGGAATAAGATGGCTGTGTTTTTCTGCGACAACAGTACTCTGTGCGTCGTGGGCAAACTCCACGAAATCAACGAGGAGCAGGTGAAGGGGAAGTACCACGTCCCCACGTCCTCACTGGACGTTTCGATCTCTTGCGAGTGTCCGCAAAAAGCCCTCTTGCTGCTCTGTTTGACAAAGATGCCAACCGAGCGATTTAAAAGCGACTTGTTGGATGCCGGTTGGAAAAAGCAGGGAGAATCCTATATCTACACTGCACCCGAGACTGACTCAAGATTCCTCCTTGATTTTGATGAGAGAAACGGCATTCTCTACGTCCATCCCTCACTCTAATCTGACGATGATGAAGAGGATGGCGCAGAAGAACACTGAGCAACGTCATTCCCCCAACACCGATGCCAGGGCAGATGCCACGGCGCTGAACGCGGCGGCTACCTGCGATTTCCCCGGGTCTTGCAGCGCAATGGGCATCCCGGCATCTCCGGCCGCGCGCGTGTCAATGTCCAACGGTATCTTGCCAAGCAACGGCACGCCGAGCTTTTGCGCTTCCTCCTCTCCGCCTCCTTCACCGAAGATGTGGTACACCAGACCATCGCTGGGACAGACAAAGTAGCTCATGTTCTCGATGATGCCCAAGATGGGTGTGTTCACCCGGTTGAAGAGACCAACGGCCTTGCGTGCATCGATCAGCGCAACCTCTTGCGGGGTGGTGACGATGACGGCGCCCGCCAGATCGACCGTCTGTACGATGGTGAGTTGAATATCGCCGGTGCCGGGAGGCAAGTCGAGAATGAGGAAGTCCAGCCCGCCCCACTCCACATCGCGCAAAAACTGCTGCACGTAGCGCGTGGCAAGCGGCCCGCGTACAGCCACCGGCGCGTCCTCATCGACCAACAATCCCATGGAGAGCAGTTTGATGCCCGCTACTTCCACCGGCAGAAACTGTTCCTTATCCGAGCAGCCGGGACGCTCTTTGGTGCCGAACATCAGCGCCATGGACGGTCCGTAAATATCGAGATCCAACAGCCCCGTGCGATAGCCGAGGCGAGCGAGCGCCACGGCCAAATTGGCGGACACGGTGCTCTTGCCCACGCCTCCCTTGCCGGAAGCCACGGCAATGACATGTTTGACGCCAGGCACTGAGGATTTCCAAGCAGCGGGGTCATCGTTGGCCGCGGGATTTTTCTTGGGTTGCGGAGCGTGGTGCTCGATATTGACATCCAATTTGCTGAGGCCGGGCAGCTCTTTCACTGTACCCATCACGCTTTCGTAAATGTAGCGCGGGATGTCGGAGTTGGCGCTTTCCACCACCAAATCAATGGTGACTTCGCCGGTGGGGGTCACCCGCACATCTTTCACCAGACCGAAAGAAACAATGTCGCGCGAAAAACCGGGGTACTTCACCGTGGTGAGTGCGGCGCGTACAAGGGCAACAGTAAGCTGCGGGGATTCGTTGGAGTCAGTCATATTTACGGGCGGTGCGAAAAATGTTTCCAAGGCATCAGAATGCCCTCCACACAAAAGACAAAGCCGGTGCAGCAAGCTCGGAACACACGCACCGGCGGGTGCAGCAAGCGGTGCAGCGCCCCCCAGCGGTCGTAGAGCAGACTGAGCAGGACAATGCTTGCGATGCTGTAAAACTTGACGTCAATTCCCATGTGCCATTCCATGTCGGCGAACTCCAGTCCCATCTCTACGCACAGCGCCAAGCCCACGAACCCCACCAGCAAAAAGGCGGTGTACTTGAGCACGGGAAAGCGTTCGATGAGCCCGATGCACCAGCCGGCCACCACTCGCAATGCCGCTATGCCGATGAATACGCCCGTGCAGACTACCCAAATGTGCAAGTGCTCCGGAATTTCGCGGACGCCGTTCACCATACCGACCGCCGCCACCACATTGTCCAACGAAAGCGAGAGATCCATCAGCTCAATGCTGCACACCGTGGCAAGGAAACCCTTGCCCATCGTGCGCGCAGAGAGGTCTCCGCTCTTCCTATCCGCCGGGTGAAGCTGAAGATGCTCCGCCGCCAGGTAGATGAGATAGAGGGCGCCAAACCACCTGACCCATTCGTTATGCATGAGCCATGCCACCAGCGCCAAAGCAATACCGCGAAAGAGGTAGGCACCCAGAAGCCCCCACCTCAGCGCGGCTTTCTGCTGGCGCTTCGGCAAATGTGAAGCCATAGCCGCTATACCCAGCGCATTGTCCACCGAGAGCAGCCCTTCAATCAGTATCAGCCCCACGATTACCTTCCCGCTCGCGCTCAGGAAAGCGGGCAAGTTCTCCACCCCAAGCCAAGTCACTAGCATATCCACGCTCGGCATGCCGCGCATTGTAGCATATCCTGGCATCATCTGCAAGCCGCACTTGCGACCTGGCACAGCCTGTGCTATAATGCGCACGACTCCGCAAGTCATGAAGAATCTACCACATCTGAATCGACCGGGCTATTTTGGGGAATACGGCGGGCGCTACGTGCCGGAGACGCTCATGCCGCCTCTGCTGGAGGTGGAGAAGGCACTCTCGGAAATTTTACCATCAACTGACTTCCAGTCTCGTCTCAAAGACCTATTGAGCGAATACTGCGGACGTCCCACGCCCATCACGCATTGCGATCGCCTCTCGCACGAGCTCGGCATTGAGCTTTTTCTGAAACGCGAGGACTTACTGCACACCGGTGCACACAAGATCAATAATGCTCTGGGACAGGCCCTACTCGCGCAGATGATGGGAAAGACGCATGTGATTGCCGAAACCGGTGCGGGGCAGCATGGCGTGGCGACGGCCACGGCCGCCGCAAAGTTCGGGCTTAAGTGCACGGTGTTCATGGGAGCGAAAGATGTGGAGCGCCAGGCGCCCAATGTGCAACGCATGAAGCTGCTCGGCGCCCAAGTAGTGGCCGTGCAAAGCGGCTCGCGCACGCTCAAAGATGCCATCAACGAAGCCTTGCGCTTCTGGATATCACACCAGGCGGACACCATGTACGTCTTCGGCACGGCGGCCGGTCCGCACCCATTCCCCACGCTGGTGCGCGAGTTGCAGAAAGTCATCGGCACCGAGGCTCGTGCGCAAATGATTGCCCGCACGGGAGGTTTGCCGGATGCAGTGGTTGCCTGCGTCGGCGGCGGGTCGAACGCCATCGGCATGCTGCACCCCTTCGTGCAGGATGAAGAGGTGAAACTCATCGGCGTGGAGGCAGGTGGCACCGGCGAACCGGGTTGCGAAAACTCCGCTGCCATCAACCTCGGCACGCCCGGCGTGCTGCACGGTGCGCGGATGAATCTCTTGCAGGACGCCCACGGACAAATCTGCGAGTCGTCCTCAATTTCCGCCGGGCTGGATTACCCCGGCGTGGGTCCGGAGCACGTGTATTTGCATGAAATCGGACGCGTGCACTACGCTGTTGCCTACGACCACGAGGCGCTTGCCGCCTTCCGCAAGCTTTCCGAGGCAGAGGGCATCATCCCGGCGCTGGAAAGCTCTCATGCGCTGGCTTGGGTCTTTGCTCATGCTAATGACTTTGCAGCGGGCAGCAAGGTGCTCGTCAACCTCTCCGGCCGCGGCGACAAAGATTTGGCGCACGCCCTGCATTTCATTCAACTCGACTGATTTTTCCCATGAAAGAGACCATTTTAGCAGCTAAGAAGAGCGGTCGCTGCGCCGTTATTCCCTTCATCACCGCAGGATTCCCCTCTCGCGATTCTTTTTGGGATACGCTGGCGCAAGTGGATGCCGCCGGTGCAGACATCATCGAAATCGGCATCCCTTTTTCTGATCCCGTAGCCGATGGCCCCGTGATCGAGGAGATCAGCCGCGAGGTGCTCGCGCAAGGCATGACGCTTGATTGGGTGATCGAGGGACTGCGCGCCCGCGTCGGCTCATTCCATGCAAAACTGGTGCTCATGGGCTACATGAATCCCTTTGTGCAATATGGCTTGGAACGTCTGGCCGCCGATTGCGCTGCCGCGGGAGTGAGTGGATTCATTGTGCCGGATCTCCCCTTGGAGGAAACGCCCGAGTTCCGTGAAGCCATTGCTCCGCACGGTCTCGCACTCATTACGCTCGTTGGTCCCAATACCACCACTGAGCGCATGAAGCAGTACGCTCCCTTCTCTCAGGAGTACGTGTACGTGGTCTCCGTGCTCGGCACCACCGGCGGGATGAATGAGCACGTGGAAGCTGTGGCCGACACCATTCGCCGAGCGCGCGCGGTTTTTGACGTACCTCTTGCTCTCGGTTTTGGCTTGCGTGTGCCTGAGCAGCTCAATTCCCTGCCCTCCGATGCCCGTCCAGATGCAGCCGTCATTGGCACAGCGCTCCTTCAACACATTCGCTCCGGTGCATCTCCCGCCTCATTTCTTGCCCCCTGGCTGGGGAAGTAAGTCTCTCACCGCTTACAGGTGAATTCCCCTGCTTCTGGCACACAGGAGGATTCTGTTTTCGGGATAATCACCCCATTTTGCAATTTTTATTTTCCCGTAGATTGTAGGGCTTTTCCGAGAACTCGGGTGTACATATAGGACATTAATGGGGTGCAGGGCAACTTCTTTCACGGAATGACCCTGCCCCTGTTTTTCCCTTGTTTCTATCCAGTTGCGGCTTCTGAAAGCTGCATAATGGAGGCGGGATGCGACCAGAGCAATGCGCAGGTAGTAGTGGAACCCCATACCTCCTGTGCGCTCTCAATAAATGGAATCAGATGAGATATTGGAACGAAGTGAAGGCTGCCATTAAAAGAAGAAGGGATGTGAATGTCAGAGAGTGCCAGTCGCAGATTGAAAACGTCATCCCTCAAGTACGAAGAGAAGTGCGAAAACGGCAATAAAATCTCATTCTTGTCCCAGAGGAAAGCAGAGCCCTGGAGATTTTTACCGCGGTTCACATCATGCAAAAAGGCGCAAGGCTTTCACCTTGCGCCTGAGATAATCCAGACTGCTGAGACTTAGTAATTCTGGGGCAGAAGCTGGAAGTAAGCCTTCGGGTGAGCGCACACGGGGCAGAGCTCGGGCGCTTTCTTGCCCACGACGATGTGACCACAGTTGATACACTGCCAGATGCACTCGCCATCGCGGCTGAAGACGAGGTCGCCCTGCACATTCTCCAGAAGCTTGCGATAGCGCTCCTCGTGCGTCTTCTCCACCGCCGCCACACCGTCAAAGAGAGCGGCGATGTCGTCAAATCCTTCCTCGCGAGCTTCCTGAGCGAAGGTCTTGTACATGTCGGTCCACTCGTAATTCTCACCGGCGGCAGCATCCTTCAGATTATCCTCCGTACCGGGAATAGCCCCGCCGTGCAGCAGCTTGAACCAGATTTTGGCGTGCTCTTTCTCGTTGCGCGCCGTCTCCTCAAAGAGCTGGGCAATCTGTACAAAGCCATCCTTTTTGGCTTTGGAAGCGTAGTAGAGGTACTTGGTATGTGCCTGAGATTCTCCTGCGAAGGCTGTGGCCAAATTCGCAGCCGTCTTGGTGCCGTCAAGTTTGCTCATAGTTTCTTGATGTGTTGCATGCCCATTCTACCATGTTGCTTGTTGTTTGCAAGCCCGATTTTCCGATAACTTTTGTCGGAAAAAGAACGCGTACCACGCAGGGCAACCGCATTTGAAAGAAGTTCATCAACGGAGAAAATGGCCTTGTTGGCTGATATTATCGTTGATACGCATCAAAAAAAATGACAACAAGCAGTCATCGTGATGATGGTTCTCAAGAACTCTCCTGCCTACGTCCATGATTCGAAAAAAACTGCGCAACGCGCACATGATCAATAAATCGTAATTCGTAACTCGTCAATCGTAAATAGCAACCGCATTTCCTAATGCGGTTGCCCTGGCGTACCACGCGCATTTCTTGCCATTTGGCGGTCAGTGTGCTAAAGTGGGCGCATGGACACCCGGTTGGCAAAAGCTCACCTGTACGGCATTGTGGACAGGGGCTATGTGCAAGAAGCTGAGCTGGCGGCGTGCACACACGAACTTCTCATCGGCGGAGTCCGTATTCTGCAACTGCGCGCCAAGAATTTGCCGCAAGAAGATGTGGCGCGGCTGGCTCATGTCATGCAACCCATCTGCCAAGAGGCAAATGCCCTCTTTGTACTGAACGATTACCCGGAACTCGCCGCAAGCATCGGAGCAGACGCCGTCCATGTGGGGCAGGACGCCCCGACGCTCGCAGACATCCGCCGCATTGTGGGCCCGCACATGCTCATCGGACGCTCCACCCACTCGCTCGACCAGGTGCGCCGTGCGCGAGAGGAAGGGGCGGATTACATCGGCTTCGGCCCGCTCTTTCCCACAGCCACCAAGCCCAAGCGTCCCGCCATCGGCCTGCAGGATATCGCGCAGGCGCAGAAGCTGGCGGGCGACATGCCCGTGTTCTGCATCGGCGGGGTCAATGCCGACACGCTCCCGCAGGTGCTCGCCGCCGGGGCACAGCGCGTGGTGGTTGTTTCCTGGCTGTTGCAGCAGACCGACCGCACCCAAGCCGCGCGGCAGCTCCTCCACGCTCTCACCCCCGCATAAGCATGGCGCGCATTCTCTCAGCAGTGAGCGGCGGAGTGGACAGCGCAGTGGCCACTGCCCTGCTCGTGCAGCAGGGACACGAGGTGGTGGGCGCTTACATGAAAAACTGGATCAATGAGGAAGGCATCCCGGGCGAGTGCCCTTGGGAGCAGGATATCGAGGACGCACGCGCCATCTGCCGCGTGCTGGGCATTGAGCTGCGCGTGGTGGATCTCATCGAACAGTACCGCGCCCGCATCGTCAACTACCTGCTGGAGGGCTACCGCGCCGGCGCCACGCCGAACCCGGACGTGCTCTGCAACCGCGAAATCAAGTTTGGCGTGCTGCTGGACTACGCACTGGAACAGGGTTTTGAGGGCGTCGCAACCGGTCACTACGCCAAGCGGGAGGACGCTCCCGGCGGCGAACACTACATTCTGCGCGGGGACGACCCGAACAAGGATCAATCCTACTTCCTCGCCCTCATGCGCGCCGAGCAGATAGCGCACGCTGTTTTCCCCATCGGCGACATTGCCAAGCCGCGCGTGCGCGAGCTGGCGCGCGAGTTCAACCTGCCCGTGGCTCTCAAAAAAGACTCGCAGGGCATCTGCTTCATCGGCCAGGTGAAGATGAGTGACTTCCTGCGCCACTTCATCCCCGATAACCCCGGCGACATCGTGGATGCCTCGGGTCGCGTGCTCGGTCATCACCTTGGCCTGCACCTCTTCACCATCGGTCAACGCAAGGGACACCGCATCGCCTCGCCGCGCGAGGGCGTCGCCTACGTCGTCGTCGGCAAAGACATCGCCCGCAACCGCCTCATCCTCGACTACGAAAGCCCGGACGCCCCGGGTCTCTACGCCTCCGGGGCCTCGGTCAGCCATATCACCAACGGCTGCCACCCCCTGCCCGAGCGCGTGCTCGCCCAGCCCCGCTACCGCTCCCCCGCAGAACCCGCCTCTCTGCGCTACATCGGCGATGATTGCGTCCAGCTCACCTTCGACCGCCCGGTTCGCGCCCTCTCCCCCGGCCAAATCTGCGCCTTCTACGATCCCACAGCCCCCGCTCGCCTCCTCGCTGGCGGCTTCTTCTCCCACATCACCTCCAGTCATCCTCTGGGGTAAATATAGGAGCGCGACAGTACTATCCTCAATTCGCCGACAGATCAGTCTTCGGGAAAACGCATGCAAAAAGGAGTTCTTTTCGAAATTCCGCTTGCTATCCGGATAGATTTCATGAGAGAATAACGCATGCCTCCCCGGAAACACGACTTCAATTTCAAGGATCAAATGAATGATTCGGATTTCTCGTCACTTGCCAAATTTCTGGAAAAATTCGCCGGTACGCCAGAAGAAGATACAGAGGCAGGGAAGGAATGCACAAAACCCATCCACCTTGCAGCAGAAGCCAAGGATCTGTCACGCTTGCAACGTCTCCTGGATCGGGGAGTGTCCCCTGATGAGCGCAGTTGCTACACATTCGCGTCTGATCATGTTCTGATGGATGATCCGGAGGACGTGGCGGAAAGTAAAGATGTTACGCCGTTAATGGTCGCTGCATCCGTCGATTTTGATGCAGGAGTGCAGGAACTCCTGGCTCGTGGAGCAAACATTGAGTGTAAGGACAGCGATGGGCGAACAGCTCTCTGGTACGCCGCTGCCTTTCACGCAGGAAAAACGCTCAAGCGCCTCATCTCTGCCGGGGCTGATGTGAACGTTGCCGATCTTGACGGCAATACCCCACTCGGTCTGGCCATCTACTGCCCCTCCCGACCGCGCATTCTCTCCGATCTTCTCGCCGCCGGGGCCAACCCCAATCAGGCAAATGAGGAACGCTGCACCCCCCTGCATTTCGCCGCTGCCGATGGCACGGTCAAACAAGTAAAAATACTCCTCGATGCCGGAGCCAATCCCCATATCAAGGATCGTGATGGCTGGGTGCCTTTGTGGCATTGCACGAGCAACGCAAATCCTTTCCCCATCATTGACCTGCTTCGTCCTTTCGGTCACTACTGGACGGCAAGCGATCTTAATCGTTCCTCGCGTCGCAATCTCACCCCCCTCTTCGCCAATGCTTGCATGCAGTGCCCCTCCTCCCCCTTCATCCTGCAACTGATCAGAGAAGGCGCCAACATCAATACCACCTGTTCGACGGGAGCAACGCCCCTCATCCTGGCGCTTTCCACGTGCAATCAACCGGCCTACTCCACCCTGCTTGAATGCGGAGCCAACCCGAACCAACCGGACGCTCGCGGCATGACTCCGCTCATCGTCGCCCTGAGCGAAAACGATGAGCATGCCGCCCTCTCTCTCTTGTTATATGGAGCCGATATCAATGCCTCCGACCCCCTTGGGCAAAGCCCCTTGGACTATGCTCTCAACGGAACCTTTCGTCTGCGATTCCTCGCGACCCTCATCGATCGGGGGGCAGATGTCAACGCCCGGGATCATCAGAACTGCACCCCCCTCATGCACGCTGTCAGGAATACGAACGAAACGGAGGTTATCAAGCTGCTCCTCAGCCGAGGCGCCGACCCTAATGTCATCAATGATCACGGCGAAACCGCCTTGCATTTCGCCGCTGAGGACGCTGACCCGTACTTTCTGCGCACCCTCCTCGCGGCCGGGGCTGACCCCTGTCTCATCGACCCCGACTGCGGTGTCTCTGCCCTGGACGAAGCTGTGCGCAGCAACTCCCATACCTGCGTCCGACACCTCGTCAACGCCCTTCCCAATTCCCCCGCTGCTGCCAACATCCTCCGCAACTCCCTCGACATCGCCCGGCAAGAACGCAATTCCCGCGCCGCCAAACTCATCGAGAACAAACTCGCCACGCTGGAGTAAATTCTCCTAAAAATAGATCTTTATCTGAAAGGAAGCCGCCGTCAAAAACCCAAGCCGTTCTCACGAACGAGGCCGCAACCTTTGCAACGCAGGCAGGGGACGTTGGACTCTGTGCCGCGATATCCCCTGCCGTAGCAATCCGGACAGGTGACGACACGCACGTGCGGCTTGTCAGGAGCCAAGCCATCTCGCGACCCGCTGTGCGCGCCGTTCAACGTGCTTCCGTCGGCGCGCACTAACCCTTCGCCCCTGCACTGGGCGCACCTGCCGCCCGCACGCATGCGCCCGGTTCCTCCGCAAGATTGGCAGACGAAGACAGCGCCGTTCTGCGCATCCCGAGCCAAACCACTCCTCTCGCGGGAGGGCATCCCGTTGACGAGGTCGCCGTTCTCCCGCACCACCTTTTGCCCCTTACACTGCACGCAGACGCCGCTCACCATGCGCCCTGTACCGCCGCACGATGGACACACCTTCACCGCCTCCTGCGCCCCAGCTGATTCCAGACACAGATTCATTAACATCCCTAAAAACCACACCATGCCTTTCTTGCTTTTCATTCGTTATGCTCCTTTCTATGTCACGTCCGAGTATACTTTGCATCCTACCTCCGTGTACAGCACAAAAACAACGGAGCCGACATCATTCACCGTCGTTCTGCGAACACCGAAACGAGGCATTCAATGACTGCAAGAGCGGATAAAGACGAAGCAGAAATTAGAGAACTCGGATATTCTTTTGCGTTAATCATTTA
Source organism: uncultured Akkermansia sp. (assembly GCA_947588735.1). GTDB lineage: Bacteria > Verrucomicrobiota > Verrucomicrobiia > Verrucomicrobiales > Akkermansiaceae > Akkermansia. Next base: position 41,205 of record CANQAD010000007.1, on the reverse strand, counting down.
TTGTCAATACATTTATGCGCACAAAGTGCAATTTAGTGAAGGAACTTATGCTCTAAATATGCAATTTGATAAAGGAACTCTGAGATTATTTATGCAGTCTGATGAAGGAAAACTCTCTTTTATGAGCAGGAAAACCGAGCTCCTTCCGGCTCACCTCTTCGCTCAATTTCGAAAAATTTCCCGCGCATTCGGTCATGCCTCCGCTTCGCGTAGCCCGCACGACGGCACGCGAATTTCACATCTTAAATAAGCTCACGGCTTCACCATTCCGTGATATCCCGTCTCTGGGCGTCATCGAAGGAGCCGAGCAGGATGCGGATGATGTCGATGATTTGCCAGATAAGAAAACCTCCACCCGTCAGAATCTGCAAAACACCTGAAATGATTTTCCCCGTGTAAATACGGTGCAACCCACCGCAGCACGAGCAAAAGAACAAACAGGCTAATATCAACGTCACCGTCCGTGACCTTGGCGATATGTTTTCTTCCATATTCATAAGATGATTTTAGTTTAGGAGCTCTCTTCCTGCTGCCGTGAAACTTGCTCTTTCCTATCACGCTCTTCACCAGACTGTCATAATGAGCCACACCACACCCGCCAGTCCACATGCAGGCAACGGCAAGAGCAACAGCAACTCCCACGGCGGCATCGGCATCGGATCCACGACATACCGTGGGCAAAAATAATTCTTCACCCGCTCCACACGCCCCTGCCACCACCCCCTAGGTCTCTCTCGCTGCGCATTCGTCTCCATGCTCGTTACCTAAATAATTTCAGTGAAAGATACGCCAACCCGACCACACACACAGCGATCAGCCACGTCGGCACATCCGGCCATAAAGAATGCATCGATTCCACAAAATCACGAAGTGAAGCTAGAATATACATTTCCCTTGTTTTTCTGATTTTGATTTAATCCTGTGCCAAGACAGATTCCTCTGCGTTGTTTACCTCTACCTGTTTTGATGTTTTGCTAAACAAGCCGATGATTGCCTGAGGAGCCGTTTTTCCTACCTCAAGGAGGGCTCCTTTTCTCAGCTTCATGATTTCCTTAACAGACATGCCTTTGCCCGTCCTCTTCAAAGCGCGGATGAAAATGGCGGCTGTGACACGTACATTCACTTGAGCCAGCACCCATTCTGTACCATAGCGGGAAATACGGGCAACAAAAGTGGCAGCAGCATCTCCGAGAACACCAATCCCCATATCCATAATCAAATCCGCACCCGCATCCGCTATATCGTCACCAAAAATCGCCTGCAAAGTAGAGGACACAAATACCCATACGGAACATAGCATGATGAATATCGGGGAAGGCGTGTACCCATACAACTTAGCCAACTGAGCTATCATTCGTACCTGCACACCCAACAGGATGAGACCATCCAATGCAGGACTGCGACTTATCAAAACAGCCAGCGCCGCACGATTGCTGTAATTGTTCACAATCTTCTGCGCCTCCGCAGGGAGAGAACCCATTGCTTCATACTGCTCAAGCAGTTCCTGCTGTTTGCTGATTTTGCCAGTTGAATAATACGTCTCAAGGTCATAACCGATCTGCCGTTGAGGACTTTTTGCCGGATACCTCTTTGAATCATGAATGACTGCTTTTACCCTGCTTTTGAAGGTGTTGGTTCCCTTCATAAGCATGTAAAAGTCAATGATGGGTTTGATCAACAATATCCATATTGCCCACAAAATAATGCCCCAGAGAATATCGCCGACACCGAGATATTTTCCCCAAAGGGTCAGTTCATTCAAGGCCACGCCCTTTTCAATGATATCAGCCCCAAAATAGGTAATGACGAAAATCAGCGCAACCAACATTGGCCACGCCCAAATGGCAATCAATGAACGAGTCGTTTTCATAGTGTGTTCACATGAGATTGTATTGTATGAAGCCCTTTAAGCAGATCATCAACAGAAGCGAGATGCTCCTGCAATTCCCGGTACTCCTGTTCATTTTCTGCTACCTTTCCTTCCACCGTGCTTTTCAAGAGTCGTAATGACTCCCCAACGCTGCGTTTTAGTATAGCGTCAAGCCAATCATCCTTTCCTGCACGAAACACGTCAATGATCTGATTACAATAACTTTGCACAATATCCTCTACCTCCTTTTCAATGATACGCCCAGGGTTTTTATGCTTTTTCTCCCATAAAATGCCCCAGACACGGTTCTCAAATTTGGTAGAAGCTCCGACAGGATGTATGATCTTCCCCTTTGGAACGGCAAAACGCTCCTTCACAACAAGAGCCGATTCAATATGAATCTTTTCCTTCAACTCATACTTCTCTCCTTCTTTCATCACTCCTTTCAATTCCTCTTTAGAGTCCATTTGCTCTATTCGTTTTTTTACCCCTCCCAATATCTCGTCCCGCTCCCTCTTCAGCGCCTCCTTTGTATTTTCTTTCTTCTCGTCATTTTCAACGACTTCAGAAAGTTCTATCGTTATATTTTGAAGAAGTTTCTCAGCATTTCGTCTGCAAATAGTTACAACCTCCTCCAAATGACTGTCAATTTTGCTTCCTGGCATTTCCTTTACATCTTCTTCTTCACTCATATGTAAGGCAAGGGAAGGCAAATCGGCTTTCAGTGCCTCCATGATACGCCTCTCCTTAAGCTGCACACATTGCGCATCAGCACATCTTCGTTCCTTTTCAATTTCTTCATCAATCCAACCCAATATGCCCTTCCAGCCATCACAATGCTCTTTCCGCTGGCGGCAATCGCCTTGCTGCTCATCTCGATATGTTTTTAAGTTCCTGATAGCCTCCTCGACTTTACGGCTGAGCTCTTCTTTGCAATGCTGGAATCTGGTGATTCTACCTGATTCTCTCAATCTGCCAATCATGTTTGTCTCGAAGAGAGCGAATTCAGACTTTTCAAACAACTTCCCTTGCTTCCCTGGCTCAATTAATGTTCCATCCGGCAAGTTCTCTCCTTTCCTTAAAAAACTCTCGCGCTCAAGCAACGCAGCGTACGCCTGTCCCAAATTGGCAGCGCTGACTGAAAGTTTATCGGAAAGTTGACTTATGACTTCTACGGCTCGCTGTCGCTGTATATTCTTTTCATCATTGATTTTTTCTTCCTTCAACCAAGGCTTGCATGCCACATTGTTTTGGATAACCCATGCAGTAGCGGTGCTACGTGTCTCCAACACTTTCTGAAAACAATCCAGCGCCGGTTGATTTAAGGGAGCTACCGAACTCTGAAGGCAAAGCACCATGTCGCACTGATCAACCAACTTTCTATACCGAGTGCCAAGTTTTTTTGATATTTCTGAGTTTGCCGAATCCAATCCTGGCATATCGAGCAGATAATTCCCATCTTTTAACAATTCCGCATCTTCATTATACGGTAGCTCGATGACGACAAGAACAGGTTCTTCAGGAATGACATTTGAGCTTTTTTCACACAACGCATGCCTTAAATTTTCTTGATTAAGTTCCAATGTTACCTTAACACATGCAGCCCGCCCTGTATCAGGAGTTATTCCCCGTAACTCATCCATTACGCCTTGAAGGACCTCACTAAATTGCTCATCCTCATTGTCACTTAACAACTTTTCTTCCGAAGCTTTATCGTCATTATGTTGGTTCTCTTCCGATACCTTATCACCCTTCTGGGCTGTCTGACTTTTTGCCGTCTGCATCAACGATACCGGTCTTGAGGTATAAACATATATTGCCCCTTTTTGCTCTCCGCCTGCCTCCGACTTCTCGCGCATTTTGATTAAAGCCGGTCGCAACGTTGTATCTACGCCGAAGCCCACAGGCGAAGCGTTGGTGTTCCTGGCAAATAGATTGATCAATGTTGACTTGCCCGCCTTCAACATCCCCACAACGATCACCACGGCGATCGTTGAATCAAATTGCTTGATTCCCCGACGAATCTCCTTGCTGGCTTTATCTACCAGCTGCCGAAATTCTGTGAATTTTCTCCTGTCTTGATCCGAGAGGTTGAACTTATCTAAGACGCCTCCGATGTCACGAAGTTTATCGTCCTGTGCTTGGTCTGTTAATTTTTTCATAGTTGTATTTCAGTTAGGAAAAACTCATTTCTTGTCCTGCGCTTTCTTCCTTCTCAACCATCTAAACGGCCAGAGCAAAATCCAGGCAAGCCTTGCCTTGATCTCTGGTTTGAAATACCAGAGGAGGAAAGCGACGACAAGAATGATGATGATCGTCGTCATCGGATGTCCGGCGGCGAGATTGAGTGTGGAATCTGCCACGTCGAGTGCGCCACCGACAACGGCACGGAAGCGTGGACTGAGGATATAGGCGCCGACAATTCCGGCAACGACGGGGTGTTTCTCCGCCCATTGAATAACCTGCGTAGCTGTTTCCTGCGTCAACTTGCCGACGTCCTTCCAATTAGAGAAACGCCGGAGCCACTCCGGAGAGAGATTTTTAATCGATTTGGCAGCGCTGGGGGCATACTCGAGGAGCTCTCCTCCCATTTTGCCGTGTTTAAGGAGTATCTCTGTCGCATCGTCACCATACTTTTCCACCAACTTACGGGCAGCAGGAGAATTAAGAACCTTCACCAAAGCCTCTTCACCTACTTCGCGTGCCAGTCGGGCAAACTCCGGGCTTTGCTTGGCGGCGGCTCGCACTGCCCGACGAGCTGCTTGCTCTGTCGTTTCTTCGACTCCCTCACGAAGCATCAATTTTGTAAGAGTCTTGATGCCCTGCTCTACCACCTCGACCGCACCTCGACCGGCGGAAGTCACCACATTCGCTTGAGCTACACTCCCAAGCAGAGAGGTCAAAAGCCCCCCCGCCAAGGCAAGGCACGTCATTATTCTCCGCATTCTTTTCATGGCTTTTTGGATGGCTAAATCTGTTTTTCCCATTCGCCGCGGCGCTTCTTGAGCGCCTCCATCAAAGCATCACGCAATTTAGCCTTCAAATCATCTCGCTCAGCCTCCAGGCTTGCCACAAGCTTCTGCTTCACCTTCCCTTCCGCATCCATAATTTTACCGACAATCACATCCACAAGAACCCCGGCGACTACCGATATACCAAGAGTTTCCCAAGATAAAGCTGTGCTTGTACCCAAAATCCCGGCCGATGTTGCCAGCTGCACAGCAACCATAGCCGCCACTTCTCCTCCCACGTTCGAAGCAATCTCTCGGTATATATCCTTTTGCAATTCGTCATCAACTCCGTCTCCGGGAAGACTCGCGTGATTAGCTTCCACCGCACGAGCTTTTGCTTCCGTTGTAAGAGCATAGCAATGCGTCTCCTTAGCTAGCGTGTTTTCGATATCCATCCACTGCAGCACCACTGAACCAATTACCCCGGCAATCACCTTCTGCTTCTCCGCCTGCGTGTACAAATTCTCCTCAAGCATCCTCTGCCGGAACTTCGGCATCTCTTTTTCATTCTCTGACTTAAACTGATCCTTCAAAAGAACCCACTTGGCGCGCCAACCAATGAGCGCTCCGGCTGCCTTTTCTGCGCGCGCGTCAATCACCGTCTTGTACCACTGATCCATATCTGCAATACCTTGATCAATTGCTTTCTCCCCCGCAAGGTAAGCTCGATCAATAGCACATTGCTCCTTCGGCGCCCGCCTTGTCAAGGCACGGACAGCCAAAGTGACCGCCACTCCCAAAGCGACCAGAATTGCTACGCATGAAATCCACTTCCACCTGTTCCGCCCTGTGGTACTATCGCCCTTCATCGTCTTTACTTTTTCTCATTATAGATACAAATTCAATTGATACATCATTAATATGTATAATTACAGAGTATCATATCTCGAAACAGGCATCAAGAATAAACGGCGTCATTCCATATTTTTCCGCTCTAAAATTTAGCGCGCGCCCACCTGCCGAAACAGAAGAAGAGACACCACGCACAGCGCTTCTTGGCATTCTGTTGGCTCACGACGCCTGTTCCGGCATAGCCTCCGCCGGAGTTTGCTCCGGTTCCGCATTTTGGAGCGCCTCTTTTTCCTCGCGTACTTGGTCAATCCCATTCTGTATCAACCGCAGGACAACCAACCAGGACACAGTCATGAAGACGATGATACATACCAAATACGCAAAACCGAGAACGGCAGTGTTGAGAATATCCTGTTCTCCGATGTAACGGATAAATGTCATGGCAAGATGCATAAGCAAGGGCATGGCAGCTAAGACGATGAATCGCCGGTCAAACATGGTAGCTTTGCTCCACTTCTCTTCCCCTTGTCCCTTCTCTTTTTCCCGCAAAGCTTGAACCTTGCAAAAAGCGCCCACTGTGATTATGCACCACACTACCTCCAGAAATTCATACAAAGACTCCGTTACAACCAACATCAAGCCTCCCTCGCCCTCTGATCTAAATATGTCGCCTGCCCCCTCAATAACAGTCAATCCCGCTCCTACAGCACACCCCATCAACATTCCCGGAAGAATGCGATTCATGCGCATTTTGGCGAGCATGGAGCCGATGTACAGCGCCGAAAGCAACTTACAATACTCTTTCACCGGCGCCTCAAGATACCACTTATCGCCATCTATATTCTTCCCTTTCAAAACGGTAAAGATAAGAGCGAGTACGCCTCCCACCACCAAACATCGCACGGCATTATACATGGAAATATTGCGCCAGATGTTTAACTCGTAAAAGAGAATATAGAGAGCCAAAGGGAAGAAGAGAGCCGCCGTAATGCAGTAAAACGGAGCCAACTCCGGTAATTTTTGTTTGAAAACAAAATACCAGAATATACCGAACAACGCCATCCCAAAGAAAAGAAAGCGCGAGAAAAGCCAGGGAGTCGGCCATTTATTAGAGATCTGCTCAATGGTTGGCGTCGAAGTCGGTGTACCGCATTGGAAGATTTCATACACCTCTTCATCGGGATGTTTACGAAATACTCCGCCGAAAAAGGATTTCCATGAAAATCCTTCCAACTTATGCAAATCGGCAGTTGCCACAACCATTGAATTGACTTTCGATACGGTTCCAACCACCTTATCTTTAACCTTCAACCCTTTCTCGATGAGCGATGAACTGCTCCCTTGCTGTCGTCTATCTGCCTCCTGATTTGCAACCGCGGCTGCATTGCTTCCTTGCTGTAAAATTTGCCCATACGGCGCCCAACTTGGAGCACCCTCATACCACACATACGTTTTCGGCGTCACCAGTCCCTTAGCCGCCATATCCTGCAACTCCTCAAGCCGGTACGGTCCTTTCGACTCCTCCCCTTGCTGCACATAATAGAGCTTCTCTGCATGTGGATTTCCCCCAGGGACAACTGGCTTCTGCTCATTCTGCAGGTTCGCAAGCGGCACCCAATTCTGCTCGCCCGGCAAACATACTTGAACGTCCGCTGACAGTTGCCCATTTTGCACCATCGTTTTGATAGAATCCAACGTGTATGGTCCGGCAGATCCATTGCTTGCATTTACATAGTAGAGCTGCTGAGTGTCTGACATAATTAGATACTGTTGAAGTTTGATAACCGGTTATTGATAAAGTTTATAAGGATTTTTACGATTGGTTATACAGTCTGAAGTTGTCGAAATTCCCTTTCTGCAACAACCTTCCCCTCATATTCTTGCTGCGGGGGAAAGAGGATTAGTTCTCGAAACGCAGTCTGATGACGCAAACTGTGAAGCTTCTTGATCCAAAAGCTTGGCGCGTTGAACATCGGAAATTCCTTCCTGTATGAGCCGTAAAGCGACAATCCAAGCAATCACGCCGAGCAATGCGAACATGACATAGCTGACTATCTCAGAGACCTCATTGCTTAGGTTCATTGTGCCCAACAGCATACCGAGACCATTCCAAGAGAAATGGAGGATGACGGGAATAAGGAAAAGCCGTAAAAAGCGTTTATCGAAGAGAGCCCCTACGTCACAGCCCTCGTGAGCATCTTGTTTGTGTTCAGAACGGCGAATAAGGATCACACGGCAAAGAGCGCCGGCGGAGATTGCCGTCCATACAACGTGACAGAAAGGCGCAAAAACACCTCGGAGCAATGCAATGGAAATCAGGGCATCATCACTTAGGCGAGAAGCCAAGAAGACACGAAATACATACCCTGCTGTTTCAAACGCGGCGAAACCCGCACCGACAGCCCCACCCAACAGTATGCCTTGGAGGATATGATTAACTCGCATCCGGGCAAGCACAAAAACAACGAGCACCGCCATAAGCTTTGAAGTTTCTTCAACCGGGCCGGCCCAACATGCGCCAGAGTTCATGAAGTCAGGAAGGAAAATGGGAAGCAACAGCGTAATAACCAAGGAAACTGCACCGCCACCCACAAAAGCACGGATCACGTTATACATCGATATATCTCTCCTGATATTGATCTCGAAAAATAATATGAGTACGGTGAAAGGGACGGTGAGAGACACCGTCATGATAAGCGCCGGGTAGGAATGAATATTCTCCTTAGATATAGCACACCAACCAAACAACAACGACAATATAATCCCGTACAAAAGGACTCGAGTAAAGATCCACGGAGTCGGCCAATCCGCAGTCACGTCGCTAATTTTGGGCGTTGTGTGAGATGAGCCGCAGTGAAACACGTCGTATAATTCCTCGTCCTCATGGTGTCTCAAAACAGCGGAGAATAACTTCTTCCACGAAAATCCTCTGAGTTCCTCCAATCCCGCAGCGCCACCCACAAATGAATCAATCTTGGAAACAGTGTCAAAGAGGAGATTACTTTTGGCACCAGTCTCTTTATCCTTATCGTTTTCCCTCGTAGGAGGCTGTAACGGCGGAGGCGTGGAAGCTGCTCGAAACACCTGCGCATACGGTTCCCATCCCGGCATACCCTCTTTCCATATCAGAGAGTTCTCTTGGATTCTGCCCGCGGCAAGCATTTGACCTAGCGCCTCAACTGTGTACGGACCATCGTAACCATCTCCACGCTGCACGTAGTATGCAGGCAGATCTTGTGTCACATCCTTCATCCCGATCTCATTGTTCTGAGGCTGCTCGTTTTGAGCAGTTTTCGCATCTACTATCGATTCGTTCATCACAGTAATTTATTATGTTGTTTGACTTAAAAAATTGGAGTTCTTTCCCGCCATAGTTTTGATTTTTGAAACATCTATCTCGCAATAAGACGTAATGTGTTGACTGTAGGCATATCCGGCTTCTGCTCATTCTGCAGGTTCGCAGGCGGCACCCAATTCTGCTCGCCCGGCAAACATACTTGAACGTCCGCTGACAGTTGCCCATTTTGCACCATCTTTTTGATAGAATCCAACGTGTATGGTCCGGCAGATCCACTGCTTGCATTTACATGGTAGAGCTGCTGAGTGTCTGACATAGTGTCAAAGGGGAGATTACTTTTGGCATCAGTCCCTTTATCCTTATCGTTTTCCCGCGTAGGCGGCTGTAATGGGGGAGGTGTGGGAGTTACGTGAAAAACTTGAGCATACGGTTCCCACTTCGACATGCCTTCTCTCCAGACCAAGGAATTCTCCCAGATCTCACCCGTTGCAAGTAGATCTCTCAATGCTGATACCGTATGTGGACCACTGTGACCTTCTCTGCGCTGCACGTAATAGGCGACTTGGTCTTGCGTCGTCCCATTCACTGCAGCCTCCGTTCCCTGAGTCGGCATCTTTTCATCATTTCCCTGAGCGTCCGTTATCGATTTGTCCATTGCAGTAATTATTGCCTTATCCGATCAAGAGGATACGTAGTCTTTTACCAACTCAGCCCCGTTTGTACGAATCTTTTCTATCTTTTTTCGTTAGATATGTCCAGAAAAAAATTGATTTTTCAGTAGAATTATGGAGATTAATATAGAAAAGAAACTCGAAGAGGTTTCGGGAGGCAAGTCAATATTTGTTTACCTCCAGTTACGAACGGTAAGTTGATATGAACCTGTTTTACTATTTTATTCGAAAAGTACACCACAGAATGAAAAGAGCCCTTCAAACATACATCTCACCATGTCACACGTTTTATGCATAAAGTGACAAACAGCGGTCAAGGTCAGAGGAAGGGGTGACGGCGAAGGACCTACCGAGCTGAATGGTGGCGATGTTACCTAGAGAGTTACGGAAAATAATGCGCACGGGAGTTTTGCCGGGGTGGGAAGAGAGGATTTTTTTGATGAGGGCGATATCTCCGGCATCGTGGCGCGTGGTAAGCAGGTTGATGGGATAAAAAGTGGCTGATTTGCCACGGGATGAACGGGAGACCATAGTGATGAGCTCCAACCCGTTGGCTGACACACGTTTACCGCCGGTACGATCGTCCTCCGAAATGCGGGCACGGAAGCGCACGAAGCTGCCCTCCTGCAGCAATCCCTCCACTGCGGCAGCCTTTGTGTAGGAATCGCCCCACACAAGCGCCTCCGTGCTGCCGGTAAAATCCTCCACAGTGATGACGGCAAACTTCTGACCGCTACTCTTGCTGGACTTGATGGCAACGGAGCGGATCATGCCGGCCATGTCGCGCACATTCTGGATTTCATCGCGGGTGAGCTCCGGCAGCGTACCGATGGACACGTACTTGGGCTGGTCAATGATGCCACGCATGGAGTCCAATGGGTTGCCGGAGAAGTAAGCGCCGGTGAGAGACTTCTCCTCGTCCAGACGCTTCTCTTTGGGCCATTCGTGAATGGATGAAGCAGAGTCTTCCTTCTGCACAGTGGTACTGGTCATGTCGAAGAGAGCCATCTGCCCGGCTTCGTTGTCACGATGTACCGGAGCTGCGCCACCCAGTGCGCGATCGATACTTTCAAAAAGCGCAGCGCGGCTCACGTGCATGCAATCAAAAGCTCCGCACTGCACCAGCACCTCAATTTGGTTGCGGCGTACATTCTGCGGCGGGATGCGATAGCAGAAGTCTTCCAGGCTGGCGTAGGGACCGTGAGCCTCGCGCTCCTCCTCGATAACGCGTACGGTGTCGGAGCTCATGCTCTTCACCGCCGCCAGACCGAAGCGCACAGCGAGACGCCCATTGGGCATGGTCTCCGGGCGGAATTTGACGGCGGAGTGGTTCACGCAAGGTCCAAGCACCTCGATGCCCATGCGGTTCGCCTCCTGGATGAAAATGCCGATTTTCTCATTAGTCGCCTCGTTGGACATAAGACCGCAGAGGAACTCCACGGGGAAGTGCGCTTTCAGGTAGGCCGTCCAATAGGAGATATGACCGTAGCATGCGGAGTGGGACTTGTTGAAGCCATATCCCGCGAACTTTTGGATCTTATCGAAGATGGCATCGGCCGTCGCCTCATCAATGCCGTTGGTTTCGCGGCAGCCTTTCACGAAGCGGGCGCGCTGCTCCTTCATTTCCTCCAGATCCTTGTGTCCCATGGCGCGGCGCAGCAAATCGGCGCCGCCCAGCGTGTAGCCGGCCAGCAGCTTGGCAGCCGCCTGCACCTGCTCCTGGTAAATCATCACCCCGTAGGTGGGACCGGACACCTGCTCGAGCAGCGGGTGCTCGTACTCCGCCGTTTTTTCGCCCTTCTTCACGGCAATCATCTCGTCCATGAACTGCATGGCGCCCGGGCGGTACAGGGCGAGCAGCGCGATGATGTCATCGATCTTGTCAATCCCGTAGCGGCGACACGTGTCAACCATCCCGCCACTTTCCAACTGGAACACGCCCATGGTATCCCCGCGGTTGAGCAACGCCAGCGTCTCCGCATCGCGGATATCCACCTCATCATAGCGAAAATCCGGCACGCGCATGCGCACGTAGCGCTCGGCGTCTTTCATCACCGTGAGCGTCTTGAGCCCCAGGAAATCCATCTTGAGCAGACCGGCGTTGTAGATGGCGCCCATATCGCACTGCGCCACCACTTCGCCCTCGGGATTACTCAGGTTGTCACGAGTGAGCGCCACGTACTCATCCAAGGGGCGATCGCCGATCACCACGCCGGCAGCGTGCATCCCCACGTTGCGGATGGTACCCTCCAGTCTGAGGGCATACTTCCACACCTCGCCATACGTGCTGCCCATGACAAGTTGCCGCAGCTCCTCGCTGTTGTCGTAGCTGCTTTTGAGGCTGACATTCGGTCCGCTTTCGATAAGCTTGGCAATGCGGTCGCTGTCTGCATAGCTGAGATCGAGCACGCGCGCCACATCGCGAATGACCGATTTGGCGCCCATGGTACCGTAGGTGATGATATGGCTCACGGCACGCTCGCCGTACTTGTTGCGCACGTAATCGATGACCTCCGGGCGGCGCGTCTGGCAGAAGTCGATGTCGATGTCCGGCGGGCTGACACGCTCCGGGTTCAGGAAACGCTCGAAGAGCAGGTCGAATGCCATGGGGTCGATATTGGTGATGCGCATGCAGTACGCCACCAATGAACCCGCCGCCGAGCCGCGTCCCGGGCCCACCGGAATATCGTGATCCTTGGCCCAGTTGATGAAGTCAGCGGTGATGAGGAAGTAACTCGCAAAGCGCAACTGATTGATGACCCCCAGTTCAGTTTCCAAGCGTTCCCGGAGCGTGGTATCGTTTTTGGCGCGCTCTTCACCGTAGCGTTTGACCAGCCCCTCGTAGCAAACTTTGCGCAAATACTCTTCGCGCGGCGAACCATCCGGGGTATTAAACTCCGGGTAGCGGTCAGTGGAAGTAGAATCCAACTTAATAGAAACGTTGCAGCGCTCAGCAATTTTTTGCGTGTTGGCGTAAGCTTCCGGATAATCCGGGAAAAGCTCGAGCATTTCCTCCTCGTTTTTCAGGTAAGAAGATGCGGGGTATCGCATGCGTTTGGCGTCCTTGCGCTTGTTGCCCGTACCAACGCAGATGAGGATGTCGTGCGCATCGTGGTCAGACGCATTTAAGAAATGTGCATCGTTCGTCACCACCAGTGGTACTTTATGTTTACGCGCCAAGCGCACCAATTCCGGAGTGCAAAAACGCTCATTCTCCAGCTCGTGGTCCTGTAACTCCACGAACAGATTGTCTGTCCCAAAGATATCACGGAGCTCAAGGAGTACCTCCTCAGCCTTTTCCGGACGGCCCTGCAGAATCCACTCCTGCAAGGGCCCAGAAATACAACCTGTAAGACAAATGAGCCCCTCGCTGTACTGACGCAGGGTGGCTATATCCACTCGTGGTTTGTAGTAAAAACCCTCCAAGTGTCCTCGGCTCACCAATTTGATGAGATTCGCCCAACCGCGATTGTTCTCGCAAAGCAGCACCAAGTGCGTGTACTTATTGCGGCCAGGAATTTGTTTTTTTACATTCAGAGGCGTGGGGGAGAGGTAGATTTCGCAACCCAAAATCGGTTTAAAATAGGATTTTCTTTCGTCCGGGTGCTCGGCATTCCATACCTCAACTTCCTTGTTATGTTTCTTAGCGTTTACGAGAAATTCAATAGCGGCAAAAACATTTCCGTGGTCAGTAATAGCCGCGGAATCCATTCCCATTTCAGTACACCTCCTGATGAGCTCCTTTGTGCGAATCATTCCATCCAACAAGGAGTATTCGGTGTGCACGTGCAGATGCGCGAAAGCCATGCCCCACTCTACCACAGATGGGCGATTTTAGCAAGCCTGCGCTGAAGCACAACAGGGCAAACGCACATCCGTCCCAAGAAAAAGCAATCCCAACAGGCGGTTATCGTCGCATCATAAAGGATAACCCATTGGTAATTTCCGATTTACGAATGACGATTTAGGAAGAGTGCGCGCTGGCGCGCGGGGTACGAAGCAAAAGCGAAGCGGAATTTTGAAGACGAGATGCGATGATCAAGGGAAAGCACCCAGAGTGATGCCATGCCGGGGTGACTCAGCGCCGCCCCATCGGCACTTCTCCCTTCGGGCAAAAGCTGTGCTTTTGTCCAATCCTCCTGCGCGCCCTCGGAGGTTTTCACCGCTTTGCTGAATCGTCCATGGGTTGCTGTCTCGCTGGCTTCCTTCTTTCGTCCCTGGAAAACGCATAGGAAATGGGTTCAATAAGCCCGGAGAATATCTTTTGGGGGACACGTGTGGGGCAAACGCATGAGCAAACGCGCCTGTTATTTACGATGTTGATTTTGTGCGCATTGCGTGATTTTTCGGACCGTTAAGGCCTGTGGAAATGAGGAATGAGTCGGCCCAATTCTCAGCATGCAAGCGTTCCTTGTCACGATCTTTTTGAGCCACAAATACGGGACATGCCAATCTCTTCGAACATATCCTCCGTTACTCGACTCTTTTCAAATGCATTTGCCCTGTGAAGCACAACGCAACGAATACATCTTCCAATGCATCCTCCTCTCCGTAAGAGGCAATCAATCCAGCGGCACGAGCTCATATCTGCGCGAACCTAAGCCCAGTTGCTCAGCATACTCGAGTTGATGGAGCCCGCCGCGGGATTCAATACGCTCCTTGAGGTCGTGCAACTCAGCTTCTGGCAGCTTGTAAAGCAAATCAACGCTCGCTTGGTCCACCGCTAAAATATCCGTTGACGCTACAATGCCGATATCGCTGGCTTTGGGAGGAGCGGCTTCGACACCCATGCAATCACAGTCCACAGACATATTACGCATCACGTTAATGAAGGTGATATGCTTACCGAAGTGGTCCAGCGTTGCCTTGGCAGACTCCACCATATTCTCCATGAAAGGCTCTTGGGTGCAAGCCCATGTATTTTGCGGGGTGGAGCCATGCACCATGGCCTTGCCGATTTTTCCATCTGCACAACCAATAGCGATATTTTTGATAGATCCACCGAAACCGCCCATGGGGTGTCCCTTGAAGTGTGTAAGCACCACCATGGAATCGTAATTGAGAATGTTACGCCCCATACTCATCTCCTTAAAGTGTTTACCTCCCTTCACTGGCAACATCACCGTCCCCTCCTCGTCCAAGATATCCACGGGACAGAAAGTCCATCCATTCACCTTAAGTGTTTCGCGATGTTTTTCAGTGGTATCGCGACCACCCTCATATAGCGTATTAGTTTCAACAAGGGTACTGTCGGGAATGGACTCCTGAAGAGCTTTCACCATGGGTACGGGGATGATATTTGGGCCATGAGGCTCGCCAGAGTGCCACTTGATGGCCACTTTGCCTTGAATATCAGCCTTCACACGGTTATATATCTTGAGTAAACCGACGGGGCTGATATCCCTCGTAAAATATACCTTGGCCACCGGCGGTCCTGGGGATGCCTGACCCGGTTGGACAGATCCCTGTTCCGCCCCACACAAACTGACTCCCGCTGTCATTAGAATAATAAGGTTGAAAATTGTTTTCATGACGGATGGAACCATGAATATGGCTCGGCTCCCTTCTGTCCACTAAGCTTATACTCTCGATATCCGTGTGGTCAAGTATAAATTACAAAAAAATAAAATGCAAGCGCCCAAAAACTCTGTGCGACAGATAGAAAGACACGAAAAGAGATTGATACGTCCATTACTTCCAATGAAGGTTCTCTGG
Organism: uncultured Akkermansia sp.; assembly: GCA_947588735.1. Lineage (GTDB taxonomy): Bacteria > Verrucomicrobiota > Verrucomicrobiia > Verrucomicrobiales > Akkermansiaceae > Akkermansia. The sequence continues at coordinate 25,848 of CANQAD010000007.1, read as the reverse complement.
AGGGCTTCACTCTCACGTCAATCAAATGTTTGTGCCGCTCGCAGTGATCTGTACTCCAATGCAGCTCCCAAGTCGGCCGTGAAGCTCACTTCTTGTAAACAGGTATCCAGAGTAAATGTATTGGAAAATGGAAACGCTGATATTTTCTATATTTTGATTATGTATACATTGTGTATTTCTTTGGATAGTCGATGCATAAGGAGACTGGCAACATGTCAACTTAATTTTCCTCATGGGGACATTCGTGGCCATGTCTTATTTATAAAGCTTACTATATCAACAAATTAGAATACCTCCTTTATCGCTTGATTTCTCTCTAGTTCGTTTGCCCTGGAATGAGTGGCACGGCAACCGCATTAGGAAATGCGGTTGCTATTGACGATTGACGATGCACGAATTACGATTTATTGATAATGTGAGCATTGCGCAGTTTTTTTCAAATCGTGAACGTAGGCAGGAGAGTTCTCGAGAGCCATCATCATGATGACTGTTTGTTGTCATTTTTTGATGCGTATCAACGACAATATCAGCCAACAAAGCCATTTTCTCCGTTGATGAATTTCTTTCAAATGCGGTTGCCATGGAATGAGTGACTGATTACTTGACTTTTATGAATAATTTGACATACTAATGATCGCAAATATGAAACAATGCACAAAGGAAGGAATGCAATTATACCGATTGCTGACCCAACTGGATGAGGAGCGTCAGAGAGCATACAAGATTTCTGGGGAGCGGGGACAAGAGAAAAGATTCGGGTTGCCTGCTCGACAGAGCGTGGCTCTTTTCTGTATCAAAGAGCTCACCGCACTGCAACCTGCAGGCATATCACTCAAAGCGCTTGCGCAGCACATGGACATGGCGGCTTCGGCGGCCTCTATTATGGTGGATAGTATGGTGAAAAAAAATTTGCTACTGCGTGACACAGCTTTTCGGGATCGAAGAGCGGTACGCATCAGCCTCACCCAAGAAGGAGAGAAGCTATTCTCGATCTGCAATGATGCGCTACTCGCCCGTATGTCCGAGTTGGCACAGTTACTCACGCAATCAGAGCTCCGGACTCTTCAAAGGGTGGTACAAAAAATCTGTGGTAAGATCATCAACTAATCCAGATGGGAGTTGATGGCGCAGGATGGCGCAGGATTAGGCATGGACACACCCCAAAAGCAAAGGCGGTCAACAGTGTTGACAGCATACTTCATGATCTACGTGGTATGGGGATCCACTTACTTTTTCATCGGCGAAGCCTTGAAGTACCTTCCAACCTACGTATTGGGCGGAGTTCGTTTCACTACCGCCGGACTGATCCTGCTTTTCTACGCCAGATGCCGGGGAGAACAGATATTTAACCGACTCATGATGCGCATCTCTGTTCCATGTGGCATGATCATGCTCTTTGCGGATATGACAGCCATTATGCTGGCGCAGAGGTACATTCCCAGCAGTCTGGAAGCGGTTCTGGCATCCTCCACCCTAATCTGGACAACACTCTTCAATGTGCGTCGCTGGCGCCACAACTTTAGCAACTTCCGCGTACCACTTGGCTTGGTAGGAGGGCTAATAGGAGTAGTGCTTCTCTACCTGCATGAGCTTTCTCTCCCAGATAGCCGGGGCGATATTGGGGTGCTTATTTTCCTGGGTGGCATGATAGCCTGGTCACTCGGCTCACTTTTCATAAAATACTACGCATCTGCTGCAGAGAGTTTAAATGCGTGGAGCGGAACTGGCTGGCAAATGTTTGCTGCGGGCATCTCCTTTCTGGTCGTTGCAGGCTGCAGCGGAGAGGAGCCCCATTGGTCTGCCATCCCGTGGCAAGGGTGGGCACACGTGGTTTATCTTGTTGTCTTTGGTTCTATATGCGCCTACACAAGCTATGTATGGCTGCTCAAAGTGCGTCCTGCTACGGAGGTAGCAACGCATGCCTACGCTAATCCTCTCGTCGCAATACTTCTTGGGGCTTGCTTCGGGGGAGAAGAAATTCTGATCACTCAGTGGGTCGGGCTGGCCATTATCTTGGCCAGTCTTGTACTCATCAACGGCCGTCACAAGCAGGAAAAAGGGAGACTTAAAGTCTGATAGCGGCCGAACTCCATGTAAGCCCAGCGCCAAATGTAACCATCAGCACGATATCTCCCTTCTTGGCACGGCCGGAGCGTATTGCCTCGTCCAGAGCAATGGCACATGCCGCACCAGAGGTGTTACCGTACTTCTGCAGGTTCACAAAGACACGCTCTGGCGGAATGCCGAGACGCTGGGTCACAGCGTTGATGATGCGTAGATTAGCTTGGTGCGGAATAACCAGCGATATATCTTCCGGCTTAATACCCGTACGGCGCAGCAGGGAGAGAGCAGAATCTTTCATGTGCGCCACGGCATGACGGAAAACTTCATTTCCTCTCATGGCTAGCGTATATAATTTCTCGTGAATGTTCTCTTCCGTCGTAGGTATCGCCGAGCCTCCACCCGGTACCATCAGCAGATCCGTCAGAGTACCGTCCGATCCAATATCTGACGCCAAAATCGCGCTATCCCCCGGCTCCCCAGTGCCGGTACGCAGCACAGCAGCCCCGGCACCATCACCAAATAGTACACACGTACTGCGATCCTCCCAGTTTACAATGTGACTGAGTTTTTCCGAGGATATGATAAGCGCCGTGCGAGCCTGCCCGCAACCCACAAATTGTACCGCTGTTTTGAGAGCATACAAGAAACTTGAACAAGCGGCCGATATATCAAAGGCCGCCGCATTCACCGCTCCTATGTTTGCCTGCACATAGCACGCCGTGGAAGGTGTAAAGGTATCCGGCGTCACCGTTCCCACAATAATCAAGTCAATTTCCTCCGGCTTCACCCCAGCCGCTTCCATCGCCTTACGTGCAGCATGAGTAGCCATATCGCTCGGTTTCTCATCCGGTGCAGCTATACGGCGTTCACGAATTCCAGTTCGTTCCACAATCCACTCGTTGGACGTATCCACCATCTTTTCAAGATCTGAATTCGTCAACCTGTGCTCCGGTACATAAGAACCCGTGCCGATGAGCGCAACAGGCAAGCGCTTGAAAGGTTTTGTTAAATCATTCATGGCGTTTTAGTTGATGAAAACAAAATGCCCCGCCGGGCGTGCCGCTATTCTACCACACGCTCACCTCACACGCAAGCCCATTCTCACCGCTCGCTTTTGTTTGTAGATTGCCGCAATGCCTCAAAACTAAAGTCACCGAAGGGAACCCAAAAGCGGAAAAATTTTCCAAAGCTTGACTCCTCAAGAATAAAAGAATAATATCAGACACATGACACTCATAATGAGCGAACAAGCAAGAATAAATTTACTTTCTGTGAGGACAGAAAACTACGCTTCCGTTTCCTGTCGATGATACAGACTTAACGCGCTAATTGATGTTGTTTCCCCGGTATGGGCAACGTAATTTTCACACTCGGCGACATATAACGCATCAGTTCCTCGCGCATCTGACGCTGCGCTGCCTCATCACCATGCACCAGTATGATTTCTCGAGGATTCAACTCGCGCGCATAATCGAGTAATGCCGTACGCGGTGCATGTCCGGAAAAATCAAAACTTTCAATGCGACAGTTCATCGTATAAGCCTGCCCCACTGCCGGATCTTCTCCCAATCTCACATTGCTGCCCAGCTTTGCTGCTTTGATGCGTGCTGCCGGGCTGTCCGGGTCACTATACCCCACAAATAGAATGGCGTCTGCCGGATGAGCCAACGCTTGGGCCGCCAGCTTATTAGAAAGAGTATGCGGGCTCATCATGCCGCTGGACACGAGATAAATGTTTCCAGGACTCATGTGCAACGGTCTCTCTGCCTCCTTCGGCAGGGGTATCGTATCCACCGTCGCGCGCAAAACAAGTCCCGGCTGCATGCGAGGGGTGTCGTGCACCATACGATCGTATGCATTTGACACCTTTGCCCCCAATCCGCCACTGTGAATCGGTACATTCGGGATGCGCCCACTGTCGCGCATTTTGCCGATTTCATAAAGCAGCTCCTGCGTTTTACCGAGAGCAAAAACAGGAACGAGCACGGCGCCACCGCTCTGCAGCGTTTCGCGGATGGCCTTGGCAAAGCGGTTTATTTCGCGCTCCCGCGTATAGCTCAGCGCTCGCTCTGTATTACCGTGTGTGCACTCCATGATGAGCACATCTACCTCATTTTTGGGAAATGCAGCTCCTGGGATCAAGCTCTGGTTCTCAAACTGTACATCCCCAGTATATAAAATGCGCATTCCTGCTCGCGTTTCAAGCAACACCCCGCAGGAGCCTAAAATGTGCCCAGCATCGTAGAGAGTGGCAAGCATTTCCCCATTACGTCCCAAACGAAAGCTTTCTTCGTATGGTCGAGTGGTCCAATTGTTGGCGGCATGATCCAGTTCACCATGACTGAAAAACGGGTACTCCACCACACCGTCGTGAAGCCTCTTTGCCGTCATAACATTTACTGAATTGTGCAACATGATGCGCCCTATCTCCGCCGTTGCGCGTGTCATAATAACCTCCGCTCGAGGGAACTTGCTCTGCAATACAGGAAGCGCTCCTATGTGATCCAAGTGCGCATGAGACACAATAACCGCCTGAGGGTCAGTACCGTCCAACAACTCAAAATGGGGTTTAGACTCCTCGCCTACTTTCTTGGGGTGTACTCCGGCATCCAGCACTACACTCATCGTGCCGTCCCGGATAAGATAGCAATTTGCGCCTATCTCCACAGCGCCTGTCAAATTAGTGAAAGTTGTCATACCTGCTGGACAAGGAGCTGAGCTATATCCTGTGCAGCGCTAGGACGCGCACAAGAGAGCATAGCCTGCTTCATGGCTTCATGAAATGATGTATTAAGCATGCGCTGCCGAACAAATTCGATGATTTTCGGCAGCGTTAGCTCCTTTTGCTCGCACAGACACACAGCTCCAACTTTCTCAAACACGCGTGCGTTGTATAATTGATGATTGTCTGCCGCGAAGGGGTAAGGCACCAGCATGCAAACCTTGCCCAATACTGATAGCTCTGTAAGTGTAGAGGCGCCGCTGCGCGCCACAACAGCATCTGCTGCTGCATAGGCCGCCGCCATATCTGCGCAGAAACCGAGCACCTGTACATTCTCACAGTCCTCTGCTAGACTCGCCACGCGCGCCTGATCTGCCTTGCCGGCAATGATAAGAAAATGCACATCAAGAAGCTCTTTGGCTGCCGCCACCATCAATGAGTTGAGCTGTTGTGCGCCTTGCGAGCCCCCCGTCACCAAAAGCATCGGCTTATTAGCAGGCACACCAAAAGTCACCCGAGCGGCGGCAGGGTGCGGTACGCTCAGCAGTTCCCCACGCACTGGTGTTCCGACAACCCTGCAATCACTTCTTGGGAACCATTTGGCAGCTTCACCCATTCCAAGCAGCACTGCTGTGCAAAAACGGGCCGTAAGCCGGTTTGCACGACCGGGGATGGCGTTGGACTCATGCATATAGGTACGCAGCCCCAATATACGACCAGCCATTACGGGCGCCAATGATGTGAATCCTCCCATGCCCAGTACTGCATCGGCTTTCTCGCGCCGTAACAAGCAATAACTGCTCCACAGAGTTCTGACAAAGCGCACGAGAAAGGGAATCATACGGAGGGAGAACATGCGAGGTTTTGCAATGGCCGGGACCGTACGAAAATCCAGATGCGCGTACTTACGCGATCCTTCTGCATCCACCTGCTTGTGCGAAATGAGCAGCAGAGGGCGATGGCCAAGCGCCCGGAGCTGCTCTGCCACAGCAATGCCGGGAAACATGTGACCTCCTGTACCGCCACAAGCAATAATGATGCGCTGAGATACGGATGCTTTGTTCATGAATCTTTGATGAGGTGTCTGGGCCAAATATCCTGTCGTATCATTGGTGTGTGTCTCTGAATACTAGTAAGTATTCCTACGGCAAGGATGGTAAAGATGAGATTGGTTCCACCGTAGCTGATAAAAGGGAGAGGCAGACCAGAATTCGGCAGCAAAGAGGTAACAACAGCCATATTTAAAACCGCCGGCCAAAATATCGTACACACGATGCCGGTAGCTAATAATCGGCCAAAGGTATCTTGAGTTTGAAGTGCCAGCATGATGCCGAATATAGTGAGCAACGTGAAGAGCATAAGTACTCCGAGCGTGCCTACCAGTCCCCATTCTTCCCCAATTTCGGCAAAAATGAAATCGGTGTGCGCAAAGGGTAAATTGCCAAACTTCTCAATTCCATCCCCAAGGCCGACGCCAGTAATGCCACCGCGCGCCAACGCCAAAATTGCAATCCATTGCTGGCGCCCCACCCCCTGGCTAAAAGCCTGCGGATCAAACCACGCATAAATACGCTCCAAGCGGTTATCATTGCCAGTTGCCATATCGAACATAAGCACCATCCCCACCAGCATCGCCGTGAAAAGCAACCAATTTCGCACACCTGCCACATACATCACGCAACCACCAGACACTGCCAACGCCGCAGCTGTTCCCATGTCCTTCTCAAATAAGATAAGTGCGAGCGGTATCCCGAAAAGCACTGCACCCGGCCACACAAAACCACGCCAGAATGTGCCGGGCATCTCGCGGTGTGTAGTGTACCAATCCGCCAGCGTCAGCATCAGGCAAATCTTGGCTATTTCACTGGGCTGAAATGATAAAAAACCGAGGTTTATCCAGCGTCGTTCCCCGTTGATCTCCATCCCGATATGGGGCACGTAACAAAGAATGAGCAACCCCACGCACGTCCACCAAATCACGCGTACCCATGGTCGAAGTAATTGATAACGCACAGTACTCATGGCCAGTGCTGCAAGCAATCCCACAAATCCAAAGCCGCACTGTTTATAAAGAAATTGAGCCGGATTCCCGCCGTTTGGCACATAGGCGCATAGTCCTGTACTCGCTACCATCATAATACCCAACACCAGCAGGATGATGAAGCAAACCCAAATACCTATTATGCTCAAACGCGGGGACATGGATGAACAGTAACAAACGTATTATTCAACGGATTAAACGCAACTTCATGCCGGGACTGATGCGGTTGGCATCCTTAATGCCATTGATCTCCATGAGCTCTTTTATAGGTACCTTCACTTTGCGCGAAATGCGAGAAAGGGTTTCACCGCGCTGCACCACATGCACTTTGTCCTTCCCAGCTGCAGCAACCGGGACAGCGGGGGAAGAACGAACGGGCGGAGCAGAAGATGTCACAGGCACAATATTGCGCGCTGCGGCCTTGCCCGTAGGAACCACTAGATTCGCACCCACTCGGGGTTGTGCCCCCGCTTCACCAGGATTAGCTTCCTGCAGCGCAGTTGGACTCACTGCGTACTGTGCCGCGATATTTTGCCATGTATCTCCCGTTGCTACCATGTGGTAGATAGGTGCAGCCGTTGCCGCAGGGGCAATCGCTACCTCGTTCTCTTCTACCTCTTCCGCCGTTTCCTCATCCACAGTATCGGTTATTTGCGTGATATGATTTGCAGCGTATGCAGGAGCCGTAGCTGCCGACTGCGCAGGAACCCCGGAGGTCAACGCAGGAGGAGTCAAAACCGGTTCTGCCGCAAGCGTTGGAGCCACACGACCCTCCACAGTCTTGACAGGGGTAACCGTAACCGGCACAGCATTCACCGTTCCCCCTTTCACCATGTGCCCCCTCAATAATACACCTCCAATGATAATGAGATGAAGCATCAGCAGACCCACAATGATGCGCACGATTGTGACACTGCTTGTGCGATCTTCCACCAAGCCAGTATCACTGCGGTGTCGATATTTTTGCATGAGAGAATGAAAAAAGTGGCGCTCGGGTTTCGTTCTGCCGAGTGTAGGGGTAGCGTAAGGATCGTTCTTTTTCATGGGAGTTTATAGAGTTGTTAAATGAGATCAAAGACGAAGAATTCCTGAAACAGCTTGGCGGAAATCGTCACCGCGTTGTGCATAGTTCTTGTACTGGTCGAAAGAAGATGTACCAGGTGAGAAAAGAACTACATCACCGGATTCTGCTCGCGTTGCCGCCACGCGCACGGCCTCGCTCACGGTCTGCACACGCACGGTTTCACAAGTTCCTGAAAAGGTTCGCTGCAGTTGCTCAGCAATTTGCCCAAACACGACACATAATTTCACTTTGCCTTGCATGATAGGTAGTAGAGGTACATAGTCTAAACCCTTGTCCTTACCGCCAATAAGCAAAATGATGGGGCGTTTCTGCGAACGGATGGCTGCCTCGGTTGAGTGCAGATTGGTACTTTTGGAATCATTCAACCAAAGCACACCATGCTCCTCTGCGACGAACTCACAGCGGTGGTGCGGCGGCTCGAAATTAGCAAGCGCGGGGACAATTTCATCATCTTTGAGTCCAACTGCTCGACACGCCAAGATACCAGCCATAGTATTCTCTGCATTGTGTGCCTGCACCAAAGCCGTACCTTTCAAATCAACTACAGTGGTGTCTATCTGCTTGATACAGGTTCCCTCATAACGCAGGATGCCACCGCCATCGTAAGCAGAGAACTCCACAACCTGTGGTTTGATATGGGGCAATTTTTCACCCACACGAATGATGGCAAATTGCTTCTCATCCATGTTTTCAAAGATGCGTAATTTAGCGCGGCAATAGTCACGCACCTTGGTGTAACGATCCATGTGGTCAGGCGCAAAGTTAAGCCACACCGCGACTTCCGGCCGAAAGCTTTGCACCGTCTCCAGCTGGAAGGACGAAACCTCCAGTACCGAGAATTCCGGCTGAGGTTTTTGCAACGCTACCTCAGAGAAAGGGTAACCATAATTCCCACACGCCTTTGCACTGCGCCCCGCTTGGAGCAAGATGTGCTCAATGAGCGCGGTCGTGGTTGTTTTGCCGTTCGTGCCTGTAATGGCTATGATGCGCCCTCCAAAGTATCGGTAAGCCAACTCCACCTCGCCGATAATTGGAGCTCCTGCGCATGTGAACGCCAACGCCCACGGCTTGTCTGCCTCAATTCCCGGCGAGATCACTACGAGTTCCGGCGCAAATTCACGCGCCTCCTTTTCACCGGCGCCCGCAACCAACTCCACCGTCGCATCGTGGCAGACAGCCTCGGGATCGGAGTCAAAGACACAGACCCGCGCCGCACCGTGCGCCGCCGCTAAATGCGCCGCCGCAATCCCGCTGCGACCGCAGCCCAACACCGCTACTTTTTTGCCATTCAGGTTCATGAGAAGGAATGAGAAACGGGAACGTATGCCAACACCGCGAGAAACAGCAAGAGAACCGAAATAATCCAAAAACGCACACACACCTGCGTCTCACTCATGCCACCTTTCTCAAAATGATGGTGCAATGGAGCCATGCGAAAGAACCGTCGTCCCTCGCCGTACCAACTCTTGGTGATTTTGAACCACACCACCTGCACCACCACGGATGACGCCTCCGCCACAAAAACACCGGCTAAAATGATGAGCAGTAGTTCCGTTCCCGTACAAACAGCCAACGTGCCCAATGCTCCGCCCAGCGCGAGCGACCCCGTGTCTCCCATGAATACGCGCGCGGGGTGACAGTTGTACCACAGAAAGCCGAGACAGGCAAATGCCACAGCAACCGCATAAGGGCTCAGAGGCTCAGCGGTGATGCCATTGCAAAAGGGCAGAGCGTCCACGGGCCCAGCTGTGATGACAAAGTAAAAGAACAGGGCCGGCATCATGCACCCGCTCGCCAATCCATCCAACCCGTCGGTCAAATTCACGGCGTTCGAGGTAGCGACGATCGTAAAGATGGCCAGGGGGATGGAGAGCCAACCGATGTTGACAAAGCCGTAGAAGGGCACCAAGGTGTAACACGCGTTCGAATCCATGTTGCAGTATAGATACACAGCACAAGCAGCGGCGGCAGCTGTTTGCAGAAAAATCTTGAACCAGCCATTGACCCCGGCGCTGTTGTGTTTTTTCACCTTAGCGTAGTCATCAAGGAAACCGAGAAAAGCCGTGACAAACGTTACCAGCAAGACACATTGAACACACACCGATGTCAACGGCAAAAAGAGCAGGGAAAACACCCCTACCGCCCCAATGAGCAAAACACCGCCCATCGTCGGCGTCCCCGCTTTCGCCGCGTGATCCGGCGCATGCACATTCCCGTGAGCCTCGCGAACGGGCTGCCCCGCCTTCAGCTCCCGCAGCTTCCTTATTGTCCAGGGCCCCAGGATAAACATCAGCGCCAACGGCGTTACCAGCGCCATCAGGTACACCCCAGCACGGCTCAGATTGAAAAAATAGTGGAGCATCGTTTGTTAATCTTTTTTGAGAAATTCCTCCATAACTCGTTCGATACCCGCCGCGCGGGAGCCTTTGAACAAAATCGCATCCCCTTTGCCCACCACAGCTCGCAGGACCTCTGCGGCCTGCTGTGGACTCTCGACCCACTGCACTGACACACCACCTTCTCGCGCGGCCTCCACCAAGGCATGCAACTCTGCACTACCCTCGCCAAGTACCACAACCATCGCATAGCCACACTCGGCTGCGTACTTGCCTACGCGTGCATGAGCCGCCACACCGGCGCTGCCCAATTCGCCCATTTTTCCGAGCACTGCATACAGTCTCCCTTGCAAAGCCATACCTGCTACTGTGTGCAGTGCTGCCACCATACTTTCTGGATTGGCGTTGTAGGTATCATCCACTAGTAGAATTCCGTTCTTCCCATGACAGGTGAGACGTCCATGGGTAATGGCTATGTTGGCGAGCCCGGTAGCAATCTCCTGCAAGCTACAGCCCAACTGCCATCCTGCTGCTGCCGCCAGCAGGCTATTGCTTACCATGTGAGCACCAGGCACCGGCAAATGTACCGCCTGCTCACCCACACCGGCGACCACGAGTGTGTAATCGCTTCCTTGGGCATTAGTTCTCACATTACATGCACGGATGACACTCTGCTCACCTCCCACGGGCAGAACACGCGCCTGCGTCTGCGTTGCAATATAGTCTGCATAATCATCCTCCGAAGGGTAAATCATGCAGCCACGTTCCGCTGGAAGAGAACGTGCCAAGGTGCATTTTTCTTGCGCTATAGCATCCCTCGAGCCAAGCATACCAATGTGTGCCGAGCCGATGTGCGTGATGATACCAATATTTGGCTGGGTCACTCTACATAGCGGAGCAAGTTCGCCGAAGTGGTTCATGCCCATTTCCCACACAGCAGCTTCAATATCTTTAGGTGCGGAAAGAATGCTCAGTGGCACGCCTACGTGATTGTTGAGATTACCCTGTGTGGCAACCACACGCGAAAAATGCTGTTGCAACACGGCGCGAACCATATCCTTCGTGCTAGTTTTGCCGCTCGAACCTGTGATTCCCACCACAGGCGCAACCATTTGTTCCCGCCACCAAGTCGCCAAGTCTTGCAAGGCCCTTAGTGTATCTGGGACCAGAACCACACTGCACTCTGGGCTGTACTCCCCAGTCGTTCTACTTACCACCACCGCGGCAGCTTTTTGCGATACCTCCGGAGCAAAGCTATTGCCATCAAATTTGTCTCCCATAAGCGCGAAGAACACACAACCTTCCTTCACGCAACGACTATCTGTGGATACACCGGCAGTGATACGGCGCGAACCCCGCATCCGTAGCTCGCCATTCGTGCTTTCCACGAGATTCTGAAGCTCCAATTCAGTCATGCTTTTTTTCTGCTTTTTTGGTGGCAATGATTTCGGCCTCTCTACGCTCAACAAAACGGCGCACGGCCTCAGCATCTGAAAATCGTGTGGTTTTATCGCCAATAATCTGATAATCCTCATGCCCTTTGCCAGCGATGAGCACTACATCCCCCGGACATGCAATATTGAGTGCGGTTTCGATGGCTTCACCTCGGTTGGTGATACGCCGCTGCTTCTCCACTGGGATGCCGGGCATAATCTCATCAATAATATCCTCAGGATTTTCATGGCGAGGATTATCGCTTGTCACTAAGCAGACATCTGCATACTTCGCTGCTGCCGCCCCCATAAGAGGACGCTTCGTGCGATCTCGATCTCCTCCACAACCGAATACAACGATGAGCCTCCCTTGCCGCGTGAGTGCGCGCATGGTGCGACAAACATTTTCCAGCGCATCCGGTGTATGCGCGTAGTCCACAAAGCACTGCACATGGTGCGCACCACTCACCAACTCCAAGCGCCCTGGCACCTGTGGGGCCGTCGCGAGGCAACTGATCGCGTCCCGAAAGTTCACCCCGGCTGCAGCGGCGCCAACCAACGCTGCCATACTGTTAGAGATATTGAATTCGCCGATAAGCGGAATGCGAACCAAAAAGCTACGTCCTTTCCACGTGAGCTCATACTGACTACCTTTCAGAGTGATAAGCCGTGGGGTAATACGATACTCCGCATCAATAGATTCTCCGAAAGTTCGTACCCTCATGAGAGGCCTCATTTCTTCCGCTAGACGTCGCCCGAATGAATCGTCGATATTAATAACAGCAACGGCCTTGCGATCAGTTCCCAACGCCATGCCTGTAAAAAGCTTTTTCTTTGCTTGGTAATAGCTCTCCATATCCCCGTGATAATCTAGGTGATCTTGAGTGAGATTAGTAAAGATACCAACACGGAAAGCTGTACCAACAGTGCGTTGCTGATCAAGTGAATGCGATGAAACTTCCATAGCCACCGCGCGGCAACCATTTCGAACCATATCTGCCATCATGCGCTGTAGCTCCGCACTGCCTGGTGTCGTGTTATGCGAGCTCATACGCCGTGCGCCATCATCATACAGCACAGTACCAATGAGTCCAGCTTTCTGCCAAGTGCTGCGCAGAATATGATGCAACAAATAGGCTATTGTGGTCTTACCATTCGTACCTGTAACGCCAATGGTAACGAGCTGCTGGCTCGGAAAACCATGCCATGCGCTCATGAGCATGCCGCAAGCCTGCCGTGTACTCTTCACTTGCACCCAACATACGCCCTTTTCCTCTATGCTGGGGGGACAAGGTTTTTCAGCCACAATCACCACCGCACCATTGCTAATCGCTTTTTGAATAGCGCTGTGACCATCGAATTTACTACCTCTCACCGCAATGAAAACGCTGCCAGGTGTCACTTTACGGCTATCATCTGTGAGCTGTCCAATGGTGCGGCGTAACGCACCGGTAACCACTGCATCCGGAAGCACGGAAAAAAGTTGTTTATGATTTATCATGGGTTAGAAGATGAAATCCGTTGATCCGTGCGATCCTTGCTATTGCGGTAACGCTCATATGACTCGGGATCACTGGGTTGAATATTTAGCACGTTGATAAAACGTTCTGCCGCCTGTCGGAATATAGGCGCGGCAACCGTACCACCGCCCGGACTACAATCCGTAGGGTGAGGCTCATCAATCACTGTCATAACTACAAGCTGGGGGTTGTCTATCGGCAGTATTCCCGCAAAGGACACAGTATATAATCCTTCGTAATAACCACCTTTTTCTTTCACTTTCTTGGCGGTTCCGGTCTTACCGCCAATCATAAAACCAGGTATGGCCGCCGCTGTGGCAGTACCGCGTCCGCCCTGACCACTGCTTTCTGTCACGCTGCGTAAAGCACGCCGCAAATCCCGGGCCGTCTCACTCGTCATCACGCGTTGTACCTCCTGAGGATTACACTCATCATATACAGAGCCATCTGCCGCAATGATTTTATCAATAAGACGCGGTTTCATACGCACACCATCGTTTGCGATGGTGGCGTAGACAACCGCCATATGTAGCGGAGAAACTGAGACGGAATAACCATATGCAATGCGAGAGAAGTTAACGATGTTGTTGCCATCTGCCAACAGGCACGCGCCACCACTGGGCAAATCTACCCCCACCGATTTATCCAAGCCGTATCGGCAGATATACTCTTTGTAATTGGGCCACTTGCATGCCAGTGCAATGCGTGCCGCACCCGGGTTACTCGATTTCTTGAGCACGCAAAACATCGGCTGCGTGCCATAGTTGAAACGCCCGTCATTAATCGGTTTGCTACCAAAACCCACGCTGAAAGGCGAACAATTTACCGGGGTATCAATACGCATGATATGCTTATCAATTGCAGTGGTAGCAGCTATCACTTTGAAGGTGGAGCCTGGTTCATAGCGTGTCTGGCAAGCGAAGTTAAAGTCACCCGTCACCGGCATTCCTTTGGCATCCTTCACGGTGCTACGCTTAAACGTACCTTCCGGGGTAATGAGATCCTTCGTATTGAGATTAAAGGAGGGTCGACTCACCATGGCAAGAATATCCCCCGTGTGTGGCTCCAGTACAATCATACAACCACGCTTAGCGCGGTAGTGACGCATGCCACGATCCAGCTCCTGCTCACAGATGGCTTGCAAACGCATATCAATAGTAAGCCTCAGGCTAAGTCCATCCTTCGGCGCCAAGTAACGATCATCCTCATTCGGCAAAACTTGCCCACGTGCATTATGACGATATTCACGCATACCGTCCACGCCGGCCAAGTAGCTCTGGAAATACTCCTCTACGCCACTCACGCCACGGTTTTCATGATCCACATAGCCTAGCACGTGGCAAAGCATCTCCGGCATCACGTACGAGCGTTTTGGATTGGACTGAACCATAATACCACGCACATGGGCCTTCGTTAGCGTCTCCTTAATTTTTTCGGCAGTATCCAAATTAATTCCCTTGGCCAAAATAATTTGATTGCGGAAAGAACGGGTGGGCTCTCCCCTTTTCTTTGCCTCGCGATTGTATTGTTCGGTGGCTGTTTGGGCGATGCGTTCGATAATATCCTCGCGCGTCATAAATCGTTTTTTACGCAGCGAATTTCCGTCCACCTCTACGCGGCAGAGATATGGTAGAAGCAATTCAGCAACCAAACGATCATGCAACTGGAAGTAATATGCGCACACTTCCGGGTCATACTCAAGCATACGATTGGTTTTAGCATCTGCCGCACCTAGTTGACGGCGCAGTTCGGCTTTCTCGTCCGGTGTCATTCGACGGCGAGCATTGTCCAAAAGTTCGGCCCGCTTTTTTGCGAGCATTTTGCGTCGTGCGGCAACGTCCTTGGTTCGGGCCCATTCCATTGTGTGACTCACTTGGTTGTAGGCCAAACCATCGACAACAGCCGTAAGCTCACGCAAGTGGTAGCGATTGGCAACCAATTCCGCATTTTGAATATTGTTGGTGAGTATTTCCTCATTGCGATCCATAATCACCCCCCGCTGAGCCGGAATTCGCTCTTTTTCGATCAGCTCATCAGCTGCGATTTGCCCACAGTTCGCGGAATCTATCACCTGCAGCTCCACAAGACGATAAGTGATTACACTCGAAACTCCTAGCACCAGCACACACAGCCAAGCGCAGCGATTTGCAAAGGGTATTTTGGTTTTCATGACCGGTTAGAAAGGTTATCGTACAGCAGTGGAACGTATGGCAGTATCCTCACGAGAGCTACGTGCAATTTCAATTTGGCTATGATGAATATCGTGCAGCGCAGAACCAACACGAGCCAATCGCTCACGCATAGCCCAACGATTGGTGAGCGCATCTGTTTTGGCGCGATACTGGTTGGCATTCATACGGCAGATGGCTATCTCACGATTCAGTTTATTGATCTCAGTGCGCTCTGCCACCTGCTCATTCTTAAGTACAGCGTAAGATACCCCCATAGCCGTTGCAATCACGGCAAAAGCGACCATCCACACCAAAAAGCCAAAGCTCACTCGCTGCGAGTATCGTGATTTGTATATTTGCCTTATCATGACCAATTACAGTTTCTCGATAACTCGCAGTTTCGCGCTGCGAGAGCGCGGATTGGCAATCAGTTCAGCCTCTCCAGGCACCATGGGTTTGCGGGTGAGACTGCGGGCTGAATATTCCGGATTCGGTCGCGGATGCGTCCATTCAGGCCGGTCGATTTCCGGTTTTGTCACACGTTCGAAAAATTGCTTCACCTTGCGATCTTCCAAGCTGTGGAAGGTGATGATGGCCATGCGACCTCCACTACGCAGCATGGAAAGTCCGCCGCTCAACAACTCATCCAGTGCACCCAACTCATCATTCACCGCAATACGTAGAGCCTGGAAACTGCGCGTGGCCGGATGCTGTCTGCCCCTGCGGGGCGACACAGAGCTGATGATACTCGCCAGCTGAGTGGTGGTGACAATGCGTCCGTGCTCGCGCTGCCGTACAATGCGGCGGGCAATGGCACGCGAAGCCCGTTCCTCTCCGTACTGCCACAGAATATCGGCCAACTCCGTCTCACTCGCCTCATTCACAATATCCGCCGCACTGCGGGGCAGCATTGGGTCCATCCGCATATCTAGAGGTCCCTCCGCCATGAAAGAAAATCCACGCTCCGCTGTATCCACTTGAGGGGAAGATATCCCCAAATCTGCCAACACACCATCCACCGCATCCACCCCATGGCTGTGCAGCAGCGTCTTGATATGCCGGAAATTGCCCGCCAGCACATGCATCTGCTCCCCATAGTCGGCCAGCCGCCTGCGCGCCGCGGCACGCGCCGCCGGGTCCTGATCGATTCCCCACACGCTCGCCCCTGCCTGCAAGAGCCGCTCGCTATGTCCCCCTCCGCCCAGAGTGGCATCCACCATCACCTTGCCCTGGGCAGCCTGGAGAGCCGAAGCGGCCTCCTCCAGCAGCACCGTGGTGTGGGAAAACTCCGCAACATTCTCCGCTGCTTCCTCTGTGCACTCTGCACCGGCTGCATGAGCTGTTTGCTGCATGTCTGTCACATCATGGGAAGGGACTTGCTCCACGATGCTTTCCGCACACCACAAAACATCGGGCAGTGCAGCCTGCCAACGCGCTATGTGCTCACCCACTCCCTCCTCATCCACAAGCTCCAGCCACACCTCTGCGGCAGCGTCACCCAACCTGTAGCCCAGCACACCGGCATCAGCTCGCAACGCCGCGCGCAACTCGCTCGCGCGCACCCCCTGCGCGCGCGTAAAAAAATCAAACGCAGCCCGGCAAATGTTCCGGTTGAGGGTTTGCAACTCGTGCTGAGCCTCGGACAGCACGCCGCGGGCACCGCGTACGCCAGCCTGCTGCATACGCTGCACAATCTCGGCGCGCTTACGCCTGCAAACGATCAACATCTGCTCATCCACAGCATCGACCAGCCACATGACCACGCGGTAACATGTGCGCCCGCCGGGCGGATGAGGCGCTGCCCAACACTCTGCCTCCTGCTTACTCATGAAAGAATGTGGAAGACTTGGTCGAGCTCCAGCTTGCTGAGCGCATCCGCCGTATGCGTGCTCTCGTAATCAGCCGGGTTCCAGATTTCAAAAAATGTGCCACGTCCTACAATCGTGGCCGTTTCCGCCAACTTCAAGCGCTCTCTCTGTGGCTTAGGTATCAGCAATTTTCCCTGTGCGCTCACCTCGGCCTCAAAACTGCATCCCGTGATCTTCCCCACGTATTGATCAACCTCCCCGGGTGGTATTTGCTGTTCCCGAGCGTGCTCCCGTATTGCTCCTATCTTTTCGGCAAAACTCTCTTGCGTGTAGCACTTCAATACACGATGACCCTCACTGTGCGCTTCAATGAGGACTAATATCTCCCCCTGCGCCGCGCGCCAGCTCGCCGGTACGGCCACCCGACTCTTCGGGTCCAGCTTATGCGTCACATTTCCCAAAAAAAGCACTGTTCGATCCTTCGACATATCCTTTCGTACACTTGCCGATGCACATAGTACACTCCAATACACTTCAGTTGTCAATCTTTTTTTCTTCATTCCCTCATTTTTGTGGTTGAGCGCCCGGAAATGAGCAAGATGAACTGCGTGAACAACCCCATCCGTTATCCTTTTGGCGGGAAAACGGCTTGTCCAACCCGGAAGAGCTGCGTATAATGAGGCGCATGAGGGGCAGATTACCGCAGGAAGAGCCACGGATGCTGCTCATACCGCAGCCCAAGCAGTGGCAAAGCTTGAAAGATGTGGAAGACTACGCACGCGCCTGCATCGAGATGTGTGGACCACCGGGATGGAGCGTTGTGTGGGATAGGGCGGTAAAGAGACTTGGCTGCTGCAAGTTTAACAAGCGAGTGCTGAGTTTTTCCCGCTTCTTTGTAGAATCCTACTTGCAAAAAGACCCTGAGCTAATCCGCCGCACGGTGCTCCACGAACTTGCGCACGCGATGGCGTGGGAAAAATACCGCGAGCGCGGGCATGGGCCTGCTTGGCGCCGTGCCTGCTGTGAGCTTGGAATTGCTGATGAGCGATCTGTCTGCAAGTGTGATGATTTTGCGCCGCCGGAGCGCAAGAGGCAAGCTCTCTACGCCCTGTGCCATGCCGAGACCGGCGAGGTCTACCGCTATTACTACCGCAAACCGAACTACTCCGTTCGCCGACTACGCCTCAGCTACATCCCCGGGCAGCGCGACCACACGCTTGGCAAGCTGCGCCTCATTGATTTGCGCGAGTCAAGCGCCAAGCAATAATTACCCCTTCATGCCGGAGATATGTCCGTGTACATCCACACGGATAGCCGTAGCCGCAGGTACCTTTGGCAGAGCGGGCATGCGCATGATATCCCCACAAAGCGCCACCAAAAAACCTGCGCCATTGGCAATTTCAAAGTCGCGCACAGTAATGGTAAAACCCGTTGGACGCCCGGGCTCTTTAGGATCATCCGTTAGAGAATTCTGCGTTTTGGCCATGCACACCGGCAAATGGGTGAGGTCATTCTTTTCCATGAGGGCGAGTTTTTTCACAGCCGTGGACGTGAGTTTCACCCCATCTGCGCCGTATATACCGCACGCAATGGCGCGCATGCGTTCTTCCACCGATATATCCAAGCTGTAGAGCGGACGGAAAGGAGGCTGTTGCCCGGCGGCTGCAATACTCTGCAGCACAGTATTGGCCAGCTCTATGGCGCCTTCGCCGCCGCGACCAAACACATCCGCCACGGCGCAGCACACACCCATCTGCGCACAGCATTCCTTCACGGCGATTATCTCCTCCTTCGTATCACTTGCGGCAAAAAGATTGATGGCTACAATCACCGGTCGCTGATATTTTTGAGCGCTCTCAATGTGCGCCTGCAGATTCGGCAATCCACGCTGCACGGCCTGCACATCCGGTGTCTCCAAGTCCTTTTTGTCTGCACCGCCGTGCATCTTAAGCGCGCGAATCGTTGCCACCAGCACAATGGCCTCCGGCGCCAATCCGCTCTGTCGACATTTGATGTCCAAAAACTTCTCCGCTCCCAAGTCGAAAGCAAATCCAGCCTCTGTGACCACATAATCCGCACAACGCAGCGCCATTTTCGTTGCCACAACCGAATTACACCCATGCGCGATATTCGCAAAAGGACCGCCATGCACAAAGGTCGGCACCCCTTCCAAACTCTGCACCAGGTTCGGGTTCATTGCCTCACGCAAGATGGCAAGCAACGCATCCGTCACCCCGAACTCGCGCGCGTACACCGCCTCATCCGCCGCTGTGAACCCCACCACAATGTTGTCGATTCGTCTCCGTAAGTCTTCCAGATCCTCCGCCAGACACAAACACGCCATTATTTCGGAAGCCGGGGTGATGTTGAAGCCCTCCTCGCGAGGCACACCGTTTTTGTTGAGGCCCACCACAATATGACGCAAGGCACGGTCATTCATATCCATCACGCGTTTCCACGTGACCTTGTTTTGATCCAGACGCGTGGTATGATGGAAGAGAGCATTATCAATAACTGCCGCCAGCAAATTATTTGCCGCCGTGATAGCCGGAAAATCTCCGTTGAAGCACAGGTTGATGCTCTCACCCGGCACAATGCTGGATGCCCCGCCACCCGTAGCGCCGCCTTTACGTCCGAAGACGGGCCCCATGGACGGCTCACGCAACGCCAAACACACTTTTTCCCCGACCTTCTGCAGTCCCTGCGCCAAACCGATGCTCACCGTTGTCTTGCCCTCCCCGGCAGGGGTAGGCGTGAGCGCGCTTACAAGGATCAACTTACCACGCGCCTCCCGCTCTTTGAGCGCCTCAATGCTCACTTTCGCCTTATCCCGTCCGTAAGGAACGACCCACTTCTCTTCCAGTCCGAGCTTCCCGGCCATTCCTGCGGTAAACGTTTCCTTTTCGTCCATAAGCGAGAGTGTAACACATGCCCCTTTATTTGACAAGGCTGCAATCGTGTTGCCGTTGGTGCAAAACGCACCTTCTCCACCTCGTAATAAAGCCATCAAACTGATCTAGGGAATCATGAAAGCTCTCTTTAAAGACTGACGCCTCAAAACTCTTGGTTTAATATCAGCTCTCCATCCATTCCCAGCATTGCCGGAAAACATCAATTCTCAGAAATGGTATAGAATTCACCCTGTTTAGTGAATTTGGCCGGCCTGCCATCAACAGTAATCTGGGCATCCGGAAGCGGCGTTGGCAACGCCCAGCGGGTCTGAGGTAATTTAGTGAGATGAAGCCGCAGAGAACTTCCGGGTGCCGCATGCACGCTAATACAAACAGTACCATCCAAGCTCACGGGCTCATTTGCAGAGCCAATCGCGAGGATGCATCCCTCTGCCAACTTCCACGTCTGATCTTCTGCAACTTCCATTGGCAATTGAAAGAAAATATCACCTCTCTTGAGTATAACCCCCTTGGCACCAATGCTTGCGCGAGCCTTACCTTCCACCGATGCAAAAAGGCGTATCTGACCACTGAAAGGGTCATCAACCACAATACCAGCCACGGAAAAAGCCCTGCTGACTTTTTCATATGCTACATTGGCAGCAGCAATATCCCAAGTCGCTGTTTGCTCTCGACTGGGCGCTTTACCACCCCACCAAGCGGCAGGAGAATCTAGTACCGCCTGAGGATCATCGCTGCGCGTAGGAGAGAAAGGCAGTTTCTCCAGCACCGCCACAGCGTATGCATAGCGCGCGCCAATTGTGATTTGGGATATTCCATCGTAATGTACCCCCATAGAATCACCACTCTTGATTTTGGTGAGATCACGCGTGCGCACCCAGCCCACGTTTTTCTTCTTGCTCGCCATATCTTCGAGCAGCTTTGCCGTGGTATCGCCAGCAGCATTTTTGCTCTCCTTGCCATCCCATGTCGCGCACTCGCCAACAACTGCCAGTTTGATGATCCCCTTCTTAGTCTCTTTGCCTAGGCGGGTTAGCAAGCTCAGGAAACGAGCGGGTGCCTGAGTGATTTCTTCCTCCGTGCTATTGGATTCTCCCTGCAAGTAGAGAAGCGCGTGCAATTGGCTGTGTCCCTTCAGTGAATCCATAGCAATCTTGACCGTACTACTCAGGGATTTATAGCCCGGAGCATCCGGCAGCCAATAGCTGTTGCTTCCACCATCCAAGGAAGCTTTGATTACGGCCACATCATCCCCTTTTGAGGTATGCCAGTCGTGGCGCTGCATCATGGAGCAGAAGCCATACTCCGGCCCCATACAGAGAGATCCGGTGTACTTGGGCAGTTGAGGAGCCACCGTCGTCCATCTTGGTTTTTTTTCAAACTTTTCTCCGGTCTCGCGCACCATATTGCCGTTCCACAGCAAGCCTTCACTCTTGTACCGTTCGAGTTGCTCCGTGGTGGCGGGGGTCCCCTTCACTGCGCCCAAAGAATTGGATTGCCCCGTGAGAATGTACACGTGGTGACTCTGCGCCATAGCTGCGGACATCCCTGACAAGATTGCCGTCAAAACACCGCACATTAATTTGTTGCTGAATCGTATGTTCATAAGCATTTTCTGTAAAAAAAAGCAAACTTCACCCAAGTCACATAGGCTCGTACCACATCCCCAATCCCCTGTGCGAGTCTACCATTTCATTGACGCCGCAATAATTTCAGTGATGATATAGGAACCTTCTTCCTGCCTCGTCAACTGAGCAGGTTTGCCTCCCACCGTTATGGCAAAATGCGTACTCGAGCCCCCCATACTCAGCACCCCTGATTTCTGCCCCAGCGGCTGTGGTCCTACAACACTCCACCCCGGATTATCGACCACCGTTCCCCCTGTGCTGTTCATATTGCCATTCCATAGATAGGAATAGCTCTCGCACTCGGATATTTGTTCTCCCGAAAACGGAGCGCCGCCCATCGCTCCCAAAGCATTTTCCCCTCCAGCCAGCAGATAAATATGATTCGCCCCCTTCACTGCACTGACGGAACAGAATGCACCAACTAGCCACACGCTCATGTTTACAATTCGCATGAGTTTACTTTTCATTTTAGGATAATTTCGTTGATAAATTTATCAGTCTGCAGCGGAGCAATGAGCTGAATCGTCTCCTCCCCCTGCGGTAGTTTAAAATGGTGCAAATGCGGTGAGGAAGCAACTTCCTGGGCTCCCTGGATGAGGCAAGAAGCTGTACCTACCACGATTGCCTCGCGCACACCAGGCGGGCAAGGCAAGGTGATATTTACGGGCTTGTTTCCACAAGCAATACCAGACGTCAAATCTTGATCAGTAAGCAACTGCATAGCTGAGCTGCCCTCTCCTGCCGTATACCCCAGGCGAAAGCTGGTGAGACGTATTTGACGGGGCTCAGAGCCAATATTGGTGAGCCGCATGGCACGCACAGGTTGTTGCACGGGATTTTTGATAAAAATGACACCGTTGTCATTCTGAGCTTGAATCGGGATTTTGTTTCCATGTTCGTCGGTGAGTTCCAGAGCCGCCCAGCGTCCTACCTCAGCATTTTCTAAGTTGACTTCAATGTAGAGCGGATCTACCAGACCTGGCACTTGCAGATCAATGAATTCCCCCGGGCGCATGGTGAGTACTTCCATCACACGCCCAATACCCACGGTATCTTGGTAATCCACAGCGCGAAGCCGTGGACTATCAACCATATTGCTCACAGCATAGGGGGGAGACATTCGGTTGATAGAAAACTCATAGATTGACACCCATTTATCTCCCGGTTTTGTAATGCGGAAGCGTACCATACGGGCACGAATTGGATTATTTCCAAGGTTCAGAACCGCTGCCGGGCCACTACATTCCTCACCAATGGGCGACCAATGCTCTCCATCATTAGACAGTTCAAACTGTCCCTTGGGCACAAAATCGTCCGCGCGTACCCCGCCCATCAGCAAATTGATACGCCAGATTACTACTGCCGATCCAAAATCCAAGCAGAACCACTGACCTTCGCGCTGAACCTCTTGACTAGACCAGAAGGTAGCAGCATTGCCATCACGTATAGCTTGCGGATTATTCTGAGCATCACCGCAAGATGCAGAAAAAGAAGGCCACACACTGCCAAGACCCGCCATGTATGCATAAATGAAATGATTGTTGTACGCTACAGTTTTACGCAAGGCAGGCTCCATGGCATACATGGCCACTTCCACATCGTTGGCGCTAACAATACGTCGACCATCCCAGCCACGGCGTTTTGTGGTGCTCATCTTGTTGATGAGGCCCATCGTATCCATAAAGATGGGAAGCTTTTTCTCCGCATCTGGCTCCAACAGTGTCTGCATGGCCAGAGTCCCGGCGTGTCCCAACATCTCGAACTGCTGAAGCCACGGCATGATTTCATCGTGCAAACGACCAGGTGTGTCTAGCAATTGCTGCCCAGCACAGCGAATGTGCTCGTATTCCGTAGCAAGTGCACGAACGGCCGCAGGATCTTGCTCCTCTTCTTCCAGACTCGCCATAAGGGTCTGTGCCGTGGCTGCACAGCGGGTGGATTCCTCACGCTCATAGCCATGATTGTTCGGCAGGAGGTAGGAATTATGCTCGCAGAAGAGCTTCATAGCCTCTTTCTGGTTCGGATAGAGACGTGCAATGCCATGTTCCCATGTACGCAGTGAATCAAAGCGCACAATATTCCACGTGTAGTTGGCAACGCTGAAAAGTCCCACCTTACTCGCCTCAGCCTCTTCCATAGGATTGGCTACAAACCCGCACATTTGCGTTTTCATCTCCTCCTCCGTGCCTATGCCATACGCACGTCCCATGGAAAGGCGGTTGGGCTTAATATCATTGCAGGGCCAATTCCACCAGATGAACGTAGGTCGCCCTAAATGACGATTTACCCAGCGCTGCCCATCCAGCGTAATATCGTGCACCACTGTATCGCCCGTCCACATGACACAGGTCGAGGCATCCAACCCCTCACCAAGTGTGTGCAGATCCTCCGGCTTAGCCCAGCTGCGGTTGTAACCGGTAGGGCACATGATAAGTGTCTGATCTACATCCGGGTGTTTACGAATAAAGTTATGGGTGAGATAGTTTGCAAGTTGCACCTGCCGCTCTGCTCGACCTATCTCACCGGCGCTATCATCAATGAGTAGCCCAAAGTTGCGTACCCCCAACTCGTACATGGCCTCCAGTTTCCCACACAACGCCTTCAACTGCGAGCGACCTTCATCCACCTCCCATCGCACTGTGTTAGCGGGGTGAATCGCCCACACGAAGCGTACGTGATTTTTACGGGCACAATCTATCAGCTGGCGCAGCTCTTGGGCTTTTTCTGGTGGGTAAGGCTCATAACAGCCTCTGCCGTGGTGGTAGGGATCATCCTTCGGCGCATAGATGTAGGTATTCATTTTATTGCGCCCATAAAAGGCAAGCTGGGAACGCCTTGCCTCCACGCTCCAAGGCACGCCATAATATCCCTCCACAACGCCGCGCCAAGGCAGATCTGGCCAATCTACTACGCAACCAATGGGAAGTTCTCCCAGCTTGGCCACTTCCTCGATATTTTTCTCAGGGAAGGGGTCTGCTTGAGCATCATCTGCCCCCGGTACGCCATGGAGTAGTTGACTAAGTGTTTGCTTAGCGTAGTAGAGACCATCATCATCGTTTGCCCACACCTCCACACGACCTGTAGTAATACGCAGAGCATAGCCACCTGCCGCATGCGTGGGCAACCTGTCCCAAAACTCCCCGGTACTTGAGGCCTCTCGCATATACACAGAAATTTCCTGCACGCGAGTTGTCTGCCCACTCAGCTCGCAGTGCTGCGGAGTAGGATACACCAAATTATCATTAGCCAATGCCATAGCTACTGTAACAAGTGTGATAAAAACTATCTTGTGTATCAATTTCATATCGATTTCGTGCCGTATACAACGACCTCTAATTGCTGGAGTTTCCTGACATAGACATTCGAGCACAGAGCACGACAAATGGACTCGCGCTTGGCAGCATCTGATGCTTGGACAGCGCAGCGTGTTCTGTGTCCATTGGCATATCGCCCGCATAAAGAATCTTGTGAACCGCCAAACCAGTCCACCGCATAAATTCCCGCAACCGCCGTGCTTTAACGTTGCAATACGGGTCGCCATGCAAGTACATTTCAAAGCATCTGTTCAACCTGCATTGGTACGAGGTAGGCAATGGAGAATATAGTTTTTTCCCCATCACAATGGCCAGCTGTAGCCCTGCCCAAAACAACCGTTTCAAAAGCTCGTTATCCCCCGTGAATAGACGCAGCGCATATTCCGTGTGTATTTCCTCATATATCTCCGTAAATCGGCGAATCGGCAGATTCAGATTCTTTGGCGACTCACAGATCAATTGCCCTGATACACTTTGATCTTCCACCCCGAAGCAAGCCTCAACTTCTGTCGCCGCCGGTAATTTCCCCGTTAGCCCACCGACAAAGCGTCTGTGGTCCTCCGCACACAAAGGGGGCGTGTTCTCATGCATCCCATCAATGTCAAATTTTACCGCCTTGAGCATACACTGCGCAATGTCACCACCGTTCTTTCCTATTCTAGCATGTTTTACCCTCCATGGCAAACTCAAAACCACCGCAATGTCTCAAAAATCACACGTGTCCCAAGAAAATTAAGGGAGAGGGTAAGAGAAGACAAAAAAAGGAAGGTTGATTTGTTTCCTCAGAAAAGAGTATTCTGAGGGTGCAACAACAA
>CANQAD010000006.1 GCA_947588735.1 uncultured Akkermansia sp. | reverse complement strand
GGTACACTATTTTTGTCCAAACGATAAATCTCTTGCCCTCTTTTTCCCCGTTCGGTGCTCTTATTTTTGTCCGATTGTGGGTTGCCTCGGTTGTATATATTTCTCTTGATATTTAGGTGAAATTCGCTATACTCGCGGCGAGCAAAAAATGAACGCGCAACCCAGAGTAGCCATTGTGGGCGCCACAGGAGCCGTTGGCGTGGAAATTCAAAAATGTCTCACGACGCGAAACTTTCCTCTGTCGGAATTAAAACTGCTCGCTTCGGCGCGTTCGGCCGGTAAGAAAGCGTCCTTTCGTGGAGAGGAGCTTGTGGTGGAAGAGCTCACGGAAAAAAGTTTTGATGGAATAGACATTGCGCTTTTTTCAGCAGGCGGTGACATTTCGCGAAAGTTTGCGCCCATCGCGGCCGCGGCAGGTTGCATCGTGGTGGACAATTCTTCCGCCTTCCGGCAGGAGGAGGATGTACCGCTTGTCGTGCCGGAAATTAATGGACAGGCCGCTTTGCGCCACCCGCGCAACATCATCGCCAACCCCAACTGTACCACCATCATCACGCTGATGGCGCTCTACCCGCTGCACCTCAAGTTCGGGCTGAAAACCATCATTGCCAGCAGCTATCAGGCAGTCTCCGGCAGCGGGCAGCACGGCATCGCCGAACTCGAAAGCCAGGTGCGTGCCCTCGTGAACGGACAGCCTGTGGCGTGCAACACTTACCCGCGGCAAATCGCCTTCAATGTGCTGCCGCAAATTGACAGCTTCACTGACACGGGGTACACCAAGGAAGAGCTCAAGATGCTCAACGAGGGGCGCAAGATCATGAGCCTGCCGAACCTGAAAGTGAGCTGCACCTGCGTGCGTGTGCCGGTGTACCGCAGCCATTCGATCTCCTGCGTGGCGCAGTTTGAGAAACCGGTGGATGTGCCGATGGCGCGCGCCTGCTACGTCGGCATGCCCGGCGTGGAGCTCATGGATGATCCCGCAAAGGGAATCTGGCCTGCTCCGCTGGATTCCACCGATGGCGACACCTGCTACGTGGGGCGTATTCGCAAGGATTTGGCGCTCGAAAACGCCCTCAGTCTCTGGGTGGTGGGTGACCAGGTGCGCAAAGGCGCCGCACTCAACGCCGTGCAGATAGCTGAAATCCTCATTCGTTGACTTTATGTTGAATCTGGACGAACTCATCCACTCCACCACGCAGCTTGTGGAGCAACGCCTTGCTGAGCTTCTGCCGACGGAAAATGCCGAGCCCTCCGTCACCCTGCACCGAGCTATGCGCTACAGCATTTTCGCTGGCGGCAAGCGCATCCGTCCCCTGCTGTGTCTGGAAGCCGCCAAGGCCTGCGGCGGCACCCCTCAAACGGCGCTGGACGCTGCCTGCGCCCTCGAAACCCTGCACACCTACACGCTTATCCACGATGACCTGCCCTGCATGGATAACGATGATCTGCGCCGCGGCAAACCGACCAATCACAAAGTGTTCGGGGAAGGAATGGCAGTGCTGGCAGGAGATGCGCTGCTCACGGAAGCCTTTGCCATGCTGGCGCGCGTGCCGGAGAATGCACGCTACGGCGTCCGCGACTACGTGGCCGAGCTGGCACGGCTCACCGGCAGCCTCTCGCTGGTGGGGGGACAAGCCCTCGATTTGGAGGGCGAAGGGCGTCCCCTCTCTCCGCAAGAAATACGCGCGATTCACTTAGGCAAAACTGCCGCGCTCATTGAGGCTGCAGTGCGTTTGGGGGGCATGAGCGCAGCCTGCTCTGATGAGCAGTTGAACTCTCTTTCCGCCTACGGCCGCAACCTTGGTCTCGCCTTCCAACTCATCGATGATGTGCTGGACGTTACCTCCTCACCGGAAGTGCTCGGCAAAAGCATCGGTAAAGATTCCAAAGCTCAAAAAGCCACACTCTGCTCTCTTCTGGGGATAGAGAGCACTCGCGCTGAAGCCCGCGTCCGTACTGCAGAAGCCCGCGAGGCGCTCAACAGCTTCCCCCCGGAGAAGCGTGAATCTCTTTTGGCTATTGCCGACCTTCTCCTGCAGCGCGCATATTAATTAAAAAACGCGCGGCGACCTGCCGCGCGTTGGGGAAAGCCAGTGACCGAAGCGTTTATTGCCGCCAACCGCCGCCAAGTTGCGTGTAAAGCGTAGGCACGCAGGCGGCATACTGATAACGATAGGCCGCCAGCTGTTTTTGCGCCGGGAAGAGCAAAAGCTGCGCTTGCAGCACCTCGTAATAGGCCGCCGCGCCCTCTTTGTAACGCGCCATGGAGAGTCGCACACTCTCAGAGTATGCCTGCACGGCCTGTTCCTGGTTTTCCATGACCTCCACCAACTTTTCTCGCGTGGTAAGCGTGGTTGAGATCTCGGACATTGCATTGAGCACCGTCTGCTCATACTCCGCCTTGGCTGCCAAAAAGGCCTCCCGCTTGGCGCGCGTGTTGGCACGCAGCTGCCCTCCCTGGAAAAGCGGCCCCGTGAGCGATGCGCCTATGCCCCAACCCGTGCGATGAGGGATGATGGCGTGCCGCAGATCGGCAGAGGCGTATCCGCCTGCGCCCGTCAAGCTGATGGAGGGGAAGTAATTGGCTATGGCCAATCCGATCTCTGCATTGGCGGCACGAAGCTGCTGCTCCTTGGCCCGGATATCGGGGCGACGTGCCAGCACATCCGCCGGTATGCCTGCAGCCACCTTGCTCGCCTCCGCATAGGCTTGCAGATTTCCGCTGCGAGCTATGTGACCCGGCATGCGTCCCGCCAGCGCGCTGAGCGTATTCTCCAGCTCGGCTATCTGCATTTGCAGCGCCGGTATTTCCGCCTCTGCGGCAGACAACGCCGCCTGAGCGCTTGCAGTTTGCAGTTTATCGGCTATGCCCGCCTCCAACTGATTCTGGAAAAGATGCAGAGACTCGCGATAACTCTCCACCGATGCGTGAGTAATGCGCAGCTGTTCGTCCAGCATCATCAGCTGCAGGTAACCGCAAGCCACTTGGCGCAGCAGAGAAACACGCAGGTTGTTCAGTTCCTCCTGGGCAGCCTGAGCGCTTGCCATTGCACTCTCCACTCCCTTGCGCGTCTTGCCCCACAAATCCAACTCCCAGGAAGCAGAAAGAGCCGCGGCTCCCGGGTTGGTGGTTATTCCGCCTGTTTGAGCAATGGCGGCGCCTCCTTGCTGATTCATCCCTTTGGATGAAGAAGCGCTGTAACCCAGCCAGGGGAAGAGCGGGGCGCGGGCGATGGTCACATACTGGCGCGCAGCTTGTACATTGTGCTGCAGCGCCACTATACTGCGGTTCGCATTGAATACATCGGTGAGCAAGCTGGTGAGCCTGGCATCCTTGAGCACAACCTGCCACGGCAGGTCGGCCATATTCCCCTCATGAAAGCTCTTTCCGCGAAACACTTCCGGCACCGCCATCTGCGGCTTTCGCCAAATGGGACCGAAAGAGCAGGATGCCGCGCCGAGGGCTACAGCCCCCAGAAGCGTGATTGCCATCGTCTTCTTCATAGTTGCCATGATCATACCTTGTCGTTTGAATTGTTGCAAGCTCAATCTTCATCGTTGCCATGTGCGGCCAAATACTCGCGCGCCTCCACCTCATCCGGGTCTTCTTTGAGCTCATGCAGTTTGAACTTGAGTCGGAAGAGACGCATCACAAACACGTATGAGCACGGAATCAGGAAAATGCCCACCAGCGTGGCCACAGTCATGCCGATGACCACCACGACGCCGATGGAGTTGCGTGCCAACGCGCCTGAGCCGCTGGACAGAATGAGAGGGATACAACCCAGGATAAAGGCGAGCGATGTCATGAGAATGGGACGCAAGCGCAGGCGTGCCGCAGCCAACGTGGATTCCATGAGCGTCTTGCCTCGCTCCATCTCCAGATTGGCAAACTCGACAATCAGAATGGCGTTCTTAGCCGCCAACCCTACGAGCATCACCAGCCCCACCTGCGCATACAAATTGAGCTCCAACCCCCAAAACCACAGCCCGGCATACGCGCCCAGCACTGCTATCGGCACCGTCATGAACACGGATATAGGGAGGGGCCATTTCTCGTAAAGCGCCACCAAAATGAGGAAGGCAAAAAGGCCGGACATGATGAAGATGGTGCCCAAGCCGGTACTGTTGCGCACCTTGTTTTCCTGAAAACTCATGTCCTGGTAATCGAAGCCCACCTTGGAGGGATCCATCGTCTGAGCATACACCTGCTCCATGGCATCCATAAGCTGCTGGGTCGAATAGCCGGGTTTGGGCATCACGTTAATTTTAGCAGCGTTGTAGCCTTGATGGTGCATCACAAACTCCGTCTCCGCGATATCCTTGACATTCACCAACACCGAAAGAGGCACGCGCTTGCCCTCCGCGTTGGTCACGAAAAAGCCGTCCATTTGATCCAGGCTGGTGCGGTCGGCGCCCTGGGCCTGAATGTACACCTGCCACTGCTGGCCGAAGGCGTTGAAGAAGTTGACGAAGGAAGAGCCGTAGTAGGCCGCCAACACGCCATTAGCCGTGCTGATGTCCACCTTGTAGTACTGACACTTTTCGCGGTCAAGCTCCAGGTATTTCTGAGGTGTGTCAGCCATCATCATGTCCATGCACATGCCAACCTCCGGGCGCTGGCGAGCCGCCTGCTCAAAGGCTTTCACACGTTCATAGAGGAAAGGAACGCCCTGCCCTTCCAAATCGGTGAGCACCATTGCCACGCCGTTCGCTGTGCCCACACCTGGGATAGCCGGCGGCACAAGCACCATAGCCGTGCCATCCAACCCCGCCTGCTGCACTTTAGCCATGAGGCGCCGTTGAATCTGCTGGGCGGTTTCCGGACGCTCGCTCCAATCCTTGAGCTCAACGAAAGCGATACAGGCGCCCGGCGTTTGCACCATATTCAGGATGTTGATGCCCACCACCGAGGTGAGATTTTTCACCACGGAAGGGTCATATAAGGCGGCCTCCAGCTTTTTATCCTGCTCCATGGCCACTTGGAGCGAAGTCTCAGGCTTCATGACAAGCGCTGCCATGAGGAACCCCTGATCCTCGTCCGGCAGGAAAGCGCCGGGCACACGGTCTGCCACCGGCTTGATGGCAACCCAGAAGAGAACCAACAACGGCATGGAGATGATAAGTTTGCGCGCCAATCCGCCGCAAATGCGCGTATAGATGTTGGCGGTGCCGTTGTAGCACTTGTTGAAGAGGCGATGCAGCGGCGCAAAAATGCTCTTGTTCTGCGAACTCGGCTTGAGAAGCAGAGCGCACAGAGCCGGAGAAAGAGTGAGTGCGTTGAACGCCGATATCAGCATTGAAATTGCAATGGTGATGGCAAACTGCTTGAATAGTGTACCTGTAATGCCCCTCAGCATCAGCGAGGGCAGGAACACTGCTGCGAGCACCAGCGCGATGGCGATCACCGGGCCGCTCACCTCCTGCATGGCGGCGAAGGCAGCCACGCGTGGTTTGAGCCCTTTGTCGATATGATGCTGCACGGCCTCCACCACCACAATGGCATCATCCACAACAAGACCGATTGCGAGCACCATGCCAAGCAAAGAGATCGTGTTGAGCGTGAACCCGAGCAGCGGGAACACGCAGAAAGTTGAAATAAGCGATACCGGCACTGCAATGAGCGGGATGAGCGTGGCACGCCAATTTTGCAGGAATATGTACACGACCAGCGCCACCAGGATGATGGCTTCGATGAAAGTGTGGCGTATCTCGTTGATGGAATAGCGCACGGAAGTCGTGGTATCCAACGCCACGGAACCGCTCACGCCCTGAGGCATCGTGGCCGTCTTCTTCTCCAATAGCTTGGTCACGCGATCCACGGTGTCGATGGCGTTAGATCCCGGCGATTGGAAAATCACCACGGAAGCCGCCACTTGCCCATTGCGTCGGCCCGTGGCTGAGTAGTTCTCCGAACCGAGCTCAATGGTCGATATGTCCTTCAAATAGACAATTTGGTCGGCCTGCTGGCGCACGATAATCTCCTCGAACTGTTTGGGATCGGTGAGTCTCCCCTGGGTGCGCACGGTGATGGTCTTCTCCTGACCATCGGGCACGGGATCAGCGCCGATTTTGCCGCCCGGATTGGTCATGTTCTGCTTGGAAATGGCGGCGCGCACTTCATCCAACGAGATGTTGAAGTGGCTCATCTTCACCGTATCCAGCCAAATGCGGATGGCATAGCGCCCGGCGCCGTACACAGCCACCTCGCCCACACCTTCCACTCGCTTGATTTCGTCCACCAGCTTCACCTGCGCATAGTTCGCCAAATCCACAGAGTTGTAACTGCCATCCGGCGAAGTCAGCCCGTAGAGCATGAGGGGCAGACCCGGCTGCTGGCGTATCGTCACACCGGAATTCATGACCTCGCTTGGCATCTGCGATTGAGCCTGGCCGTAGCGCATGTTCACGAGCATCTGGTCCAGGTCCGTGTCCGAATCCGGCTCAAAAACGACCATGAGGTTGTACACGCCGTTGTTGGAGGAAACAGAGGTCATGTAATCCATGTGCTGCACGCCGTTCACCTGCCGCTCCAGCGGAGTGCCTACGGAATCCGCCACAGACTGGGCATCTGCGCCGGGGAACATGGTTTGCAGCTGGATGATACGAGGCGTTATCTCCGGGTACTGCGAGATGGGCAAGTTCAAGTAGCACACAATGCCCAGCAACGTGGTGACCACAGCTATCACCGTGGCTATCACCGGGTGTTTGATGAAATAGGCGCTCATGGCTCTTTATTGCTTGGCGGTGACAGAAGGGGTGGTGGACACGGGAGACGTGTAAACAAAGGGGCGAGGATTCACGGTTCCAAAGCCTTCCTTCATGCCCGCCGCACGCATCCCCATGTTGGCCTGCGCGTAGATGGCGGCCATCTGCCCGCCCTCCACGATGACTTGCACATCCTTCGGATTGTCAAATCCGAGTTCCTTGAGACTTTCCTCCAGCGGCTTGACCCGACCTGTAATGATTTGCATGAGCATGGGCGCCGTTTTCCCGTCGCCGTTGGGCATTTCAAGCGTTATCTCCTCACCGCCGACCACGTCAATGCCGTACGGCGTATTATCCTTGCCTACCACGTAGATGAAGCGGTGATTCATGGAAGAGACGAGCGCGCGACTTGGCACCAGCAAGGCGTTCTTCTCCACTCCGGTTTTGGCCTTCACCCGCACGGCCGCTCCACTGCGCAGTTTCAGATCCGGGTTAGGAATATATCCGACGAAGTTGACAGTGCCGGTAGAGCTGTTCACAAAGCTGTCCACAGCCACCACTTCGCCCTCGCGGTCATACACGGTGCCATCTTCCAACACCACGCGGAAATTTTTCACCGGCGACACCATCCCCCCTTGATCCGGCCTGTAGGTGGGCGCCAGCAGCTTGGCAAGTATTTGTTTGCCCGGCACCACAAAATCCACACGTATGGGATCAATGGAGGACATGGTGGTGAGCGTCGCTCCACCTGCGACGATCAGATCACCCACACTCACATTGGCCTTGGAGGCGACTCCGGTGAACGGGGCTCGAATCGTGCAACGCTTCAGGTTGATGCGCGCAATTTCCTGCTGAGCTATGGATTGCTGTTCAGCTGCTTTCGCCAATGCCAGCGCTGCCTGGGTACGGCGGTGCGCATGCAAAGCATCCGTGTAGTTTTTCTCGGAGACTGAGCCACTGTCCACCAGCTTGCTGTAACGTTCCACATCCTTGGCGGCCTGGTCATCCGCGGCCAATGCCTGCTCCACACTTGCCTTGGATACGGCCACGGCGGCATCCGCCTGCGACAACGCCGCCTCGTAACTCTCCGGATCAATTTCAAAAAGAACCTCACCCTCCTTGCACAGCGTACCATCCCAATACACCTGTTTGAGCAATTTTCCCGTCACCTCGGGCTTGACATTCGCCTCCTGCACGCCGCGCAAATGCCCAAACCACGTGCTCTCTATATCCACGTCCTGCTGCTGCATGTTCATGACGCTCACGGAGAGGGGCGCCATTTGACGAGCCGCCGCCCCGGCGCCCTGCATCTTTTGGTCCTTGCAAGCGCTGAGCCCGACGCACGCCAAACTCAGAACCGCCATTCCTGTCATTATTTTCCGCGTTCTCATAGTTGTTTTATGAAATGTTTGCATACATTTTTTCCAGCCACGCATGCAGGTTGGCGACTTCTTTCTCACCCAAACCTTGCAACACTTGTTCATCCAGTTCGACCAGGAGCGCTTGCACCCGACGTTTGTCGCGCTTCACGGCATCCGTCAAGTACACGTTTTTCACACGACCATCTCGGCTGTCAAAAGCCGTGCGCACATATCCTTTGGCCTCCAGTCGCTCCAAGATTCCCTTCATCGTAGCGCGGCTTATGCCCATGTATCTCTCCAGCTCTCCCTGCGTCACCGGCTTGCCCCTGTGCTTCTCCATGTACATGAGCGCGCGTCCCTGCGCCGGTGTCACCGGGCATTCTGCTCGCGCCATGTACAGCGTCGCAGCCCGGTCCACAATCATTTTCATGGTGAACAGTATGCTGTGTGGCTCGTTCTTTTTCATCAAATAGGAAGTATGCTACCTATCGCAGCAGGAGCATACGCCGTCTTTTTCAGATGTCAAGCAAAAATCCGGACAAATTTGCGCATTCGCGCACGTGATCAACAAATCGTCAATCGAAAATCCCCTTGTGTTTCAGCTCCTCTTCTCCGTTTCGCTTTCTAGCCAGTCCTGCGCACGGTTCCGCCCTCCCCCGTTGCTCACGCTTCGCAACTCCGCTCGCCGAACTTCCCAAATCGTCATTCGTAATTCGTCCTCGTAAATGACAACCGCATTTCCCAATGCGGTTGCCCTGAGAGAAGCCTTGCACGCATTGCTGATTCTTGCTAGCATAGCTGCATGGGCAACCGCATCAGACTTCTGACACCTGTCGTCTTGCTTATCTTGAACGCACTCGCACCGCATTCTGTCGCGAGTGAGTACACCAACATCGGGCGACGTGTGTGGATGAACGAATGCGCAGGGAGTACCCAAGGCTTAGTTTCGTGGAATGCCGGGGAGCGTTTCCCTTCGTTGGGCATAGGTCACTTCATTTGGTATCCGGCCGGTGTACGCGAAGCCTTTGATGAGAGCTTCCCGAAATTTGTAGCATATGCGCAAGCGCGTGGTGTAGCTGTGCCGACATATTTCCATGGAGCAGCGCCGTGGCCAAACCGCGCTTCTTTTTTGGCGGATCGCAGTGGGTTGGCCAATCAGATGCGCCATTGGCTGGTCGCTCATTTGGAGCTGCAAACACAATTTCTCATTGCGCGTTCGCACGCTTCACTGGGCACGATGCTGCGCGTTGCACACAACCCGGAAGGCGTCAAGGCGCGTTATGCCGCTTTATCCCGCACAGCTCAGGGACTTTACTGCCTCGTGGACTATGTCAACTTCAAGGGTGAAGGCGTCAACCCCGCCGAGCGGTACTCCGGGCAAGGCTGGGGTTTGCTTCAGGTGCTGGAAGAGATGCGTACGGTCACCCCCCAAACAGCCCCGGCTGAATTCTCACGTGCAGCAGAAGTCGTAATGCGTCGGCGTGTCAAAAACTCTCCACCAGCCCGAGGCGAACAGCGTTGGCTGGCGGGTTGGGTGAACAGATGCAGAACCTACAGAGACTCCCGGTAGCTCCCCAGGGCAACCGCATTTGCATGAAGTGGAAGAGCGGAGAAACTCCCCAGCCGCCAGACCACGCCCGTTTCCGGGCAAATCTTCGCAACGCGCACGCTATCAACAAATCATCAGTCGTGATCGTAAATGGCAACCGCACTTCCTAATGCGGTTGCCGCGCAGTAGCTTCCGTATCAACTGCTCATTAACAACTGAATGAACTCGGCGGCCTGAGGATTTTGTTCCTGCATGAGCTGCATCATGTCAGGCAGCCAGGGAAGCATAAAATAGGAGCAAAGCTGCATGCAGAGCAGGAAAAATGGAATCAGGAGAAAGACCATGCCCGGCCTGACGGGAGAGAAAGCCACGGGAATGACTCTGCAGAGTATATCCCAGCGCGCCAATCCCCGCCGTCTCACGTTAAGATACGAGAAAAACCACATGATTGGCATCAGCAATGGCAGCATGCACCCCATACCGAACACAAATACATACAGGCTGCGTCCCAGCATCGTCAAAAAACCAGCCCTGTTCATGCATGCCATCCTGATACCCATCCATCGCTTGCCCGGCGTCGTCCGCCAAATGCGCAGCAGCATGGCCTCCAGCACCGGCATGCCCACCCAAAACAGAGGATGCCCCGGCAGCAAATACGGATGAAACGGCAATCCAAACGCATGTACCACGCCAAGCGCCAAAGTCGCGTAGATGGCACAATCCGTCACTCGCGCGGTGAAGCGAGCCATTAGCGCAGGCAAACGGACAGACCGTACATGCAGCTCCCCTTCACCATCCTTCGATTCCTCTTCCGACTCTTCCGTCTCTTCCGGGGAAGCGTCAAGCTTGGCAAAGTCAGCTAGTGCGGGCAGGAGCCGCAACGGTTGC
This sequence comes from uncultured Akkermansia sp., assembly GCA_947588735.1. Taxonomy (GTDB): domain Bacteria; phylum Verrucomicrobiota; class Verrucomicrobiia; order Verrucomicrobiales; family Akkermansiaceae; genus Akkermansia. The sequence continues at coordinate 44,339 of CANQAD010000006.1, read as the reverse complement.
CATTCCCCGCAACCGCTGTGCCAACCAAGCGTCTCCCACGTCAGCTCACCCAATCGGATTTTCGAGAGAACATCCGGTACGGTGGCCGGGCCGCAACGCTGTTGTTTTTCTAGCCAATAAATATACATCAGTTGGAACGTAACGCCTTGGCGGGGTCCTGGCGCGCTATGAAAAACGCCGGTATGGCCGAGGCCAAGGTAACCATGATAAATGCGCGAATTGCCTGCATGGCGATGGTGCTCGGAGTATATTTGGCGGGCAAAGAAATGCCATGCGTTTGCATCGGGAACGGGTCCATATCCATACTTGCCAGGAACGCTTGAATCTCCAGCCGGTAGTAAAGCACCAACAAAGCGAGCGCGACGCCCAAAACGGCCCCCACAAATCCGATGATGACTCCCTGCCACGTAAATATTGCCATAATTTTGCCGGGCGTGGCGCCTAAAGCTTGCAGCACGGCTATCTCACGTCGCCGCTGCAAACTCACCGTAAACATAACCGCCATGATACAGAAACTCGCTATCAGCGAAATCGAGGAAAGCACAAAACTCATCATGATGCGCTCTTTGGCTATCATTTGATGCCATTGCTTGAAACTCTCCGACCACGGGACAATTAGCCAGCGCAAGCCCAAGGAATTCGGCTGATCTGAATCAGCCAAAGCAGGCAGCAAGGACTGTATCTGCCTCACAATCTCCGCGGTCTGATGCAGTTTCTCATTTTCCACGCGCACGCAAAGTCCCATGACTTCATTTCCGCCGGTGGTGCCATAGCCTACCATCTCCTGTGCAATTGGCAGAGGGATGTAAAGGTCCGGTCCCGGCATATTTTCCGGAGCCTGGTAAATGCCGCATATCTCCAAATCCACGGGCAACACCATATCGCGCACGCTCTTTAAAGCCCGTCCATCCTCTTTATCGTGGTCAAGTTCGGCAAGCTGGCGCGCGCTGTCGTTCCAGCGTTTTTGCTCCTGAGGAGTGAAGGGCATCTTACCGCCGAGGTGAGCCTCAAGCAACTCATCAAGCACATCCAGCAATTCACTTTCTCCGGGGCGCAACTTCGCGGCATCAAACTGCGCCATGCGCTCAGCAACCGCCTCCAACTTTCCCGCCGCTGGCAATACTCCCCCCCTGGCCGGCTTTGCTCCGTCAAACAAGCTTTTAACTCCATCCAAAAAAGCAGGATCCTGGCGAGTCTGCATAGGAGAGAGCACCATGCCGAGAAGCGGAGTGATTTTATCCAGACTGCCGACTGGCACCACGTGCACCTTTTCACCAACGGTCAAATCGAGCGATGCGGCAAGATTGGCGGAAATTACGCACTGCTGATCCAACCCTGCTCCAAAATCGAAGTTGCCGATGCGCAGCATCTCCTCCAATGGTTTAATCTGCGCTTGATTTTGTGGCTCCACCGCAGTGAAGTTGGCGGTCTGCCGCCCCGTTTCGCTCTGCGCAAGCACGTGCGCGCTCACCTGAGGATACACGCAGACTACTCCGGGCAACTTGGCTATTTGATCACGCAACTCCGGCCAATGCGTATCATGCTCGGTGAGTGCAAGTGTCTGCATCCCGTCACTCAAACCGACAACTAAGTGCGGCGTAAAGGCAAGCGATCGCGTTTCCATCTCATCTTGCAAGCCTTCCATCACTCCCAGCACCACGATGAGCACCATGACCCCCAACGCCACTCCCAACAGACATATCAGCGTAATAATGGAAAATAGCGTGCGCAGAGGATTGAGATAACGCACCGCCAGCATCAAACTCAGATTCCGTCTCAAAAATCTCATATTCTCTCCGCTTTGTTCGCTACACGATTGCGCACCGTCAAGACTCTCACAACCTTGACGCGCCTTTGCCCGGGAACTTTCTTACTCATCCCCAAATGAAATTCCTATCTCCTTGGCTGCTTCCACCAGCTGACTCTTCTCATCAACCAAGTGGAGCTGCCGCACAGCTTCCTCTATCGGCATGGATACGATTTCATTGCGTGAAAGCGCCACCGTGTCGCCGAATCTTCCCTCCTCAATCAGCTCTATTGCCTTGGCCCCACAACGCACTCCCAGTACGCGGTCAAAGGGTATCGGCGAACCGCCGCGCTGCACATGACCAAGCACGCAGTAACGCGTTTCTATGCCAGTAATAGTCTCCAACTTAGTAGATAAGAAAGAAGCTATGCCGCCCAGACGCACCTCCCCCTTCGTTTCCTCATCTAACGTGAGCAGCTTGCCGCCTATCTTCGCGCCCTCACTCACCACAACCAAAATCTCACGCTGCCCAAGCGCTTTGAGCAACTCCACCTTACGTACAATTTCCTCCAGCTTGAACTCAATCTCCGGTATCAGGATGACATCCGCCCCGCCTGCAATTCCTCCGTACAGTGCAATCCAGCCGGCATGTCGCCCCATGACCTCCACCACCATCATGCGCTGGTGCGAATCCGCCGTTGTGCGCAGTCGGTCCAAATTGCCGCTCACGACTGACACTGCCGTCCAAAAACCGAACGTGTAATCTGTGGAGCCCAAGTCATTGTCGATCGTTTTGGGTACCCCCACGATCGGCAACCCGATCTGCCGCAACTCAAGCCCGATGGTTTGCGAGCCATCGCCGCCCACCACGATCAGCGCCCCCAACCCAAGCCGATCCACAGTCTCCCGGCTTCTTTTAAGAACCTCATCAGCAATCTTCATACGCCCATCCACACCGCTCTTCACCGTAAAGTTGCCCTTGTTGACCGTGCCGAGCACGGTGCCTCCCATTGAGCGAATGTTGAGACAGTTGGCAGGGGTTAAAATTCTCCATCGTTCATCCTGCTCCGTGGAGAGCAGGCCTTCAAATCCGTCGTAAAACCCATACACAGTCCATCCGCGGGATGTTGCTGCGCCCACAGCGCCCTCTATGACTGCATTGAGTCCGGGGCAGTCACCACCGGCGTTAAGTATTCCTATGTTCATGGTAGCGGGTTGTGCTGTTTATTTGGGTACGGTGATAAATTTGGAGGCATCGTTGTAATCGCCTGTCTTCTGCCATTCTTCCCATGTTTTCCAACAATCGCGCAGCAAAAGCGCCGCCACCTTGTAGCGACTGGTCGAACTGTGCGCCCCAAGCACCACGATGAGCAGCCGCTGCGGGTATGTCTCTTCTTTCTTCGTATTCGGGCTGTATAATTTCACAGACGCGCGATTGGCAGAGGCAAGCAGACACGCCCCTGCCGTACCGGAGCGTGCGGCGCGCACACCGTCAACGGATGGATAGCTGAGCATGTTATTGGAATTCACAATGGTGACCGAGCGCGTACCATTCACCGTAGCCACGTAACTGCGCTGGGAGCACATGGCGCGAAAACTCGGTTTCTGCATGGCATACATGCCCAGTTTAGCCATGTCGTGCGTGTCAGATTGGGTGATAATTGCCCCGCTTGAGCCCTTGAAGCGCGTTGTCTTCATCCCTATGGCCCGCGCCATTTGGTTCATCTGCTGCACAAAGGCGCCCTCCGGATTGCGAGGGTTGATGGTGGAACCGCAGGCGTGGGCAAGTGTCGCGGCGCATGCGCTGTCATCCCACATCACACAGGAGTGCAGAGCATCCCGCAGAGAAATCCGATCCCCCGGCTTGAGGTGCAGCAGGTTGGTCTGCGGCCATTGACACGCCTCAGCTGGCACCGTGAGCATTTTGCCCATACTGATGTCGCGCGAATTCACCCAATCCAACGTCACGAGAGCTGTGGCCACATTGGCCAGCATGCCGATGGGACGTCTTTCGTTCGGGTTGCCCGTGTACAGGATGCGGCCTGAGTACGTCTCTATCGCTAAATAGCTGGGCGTACGCTGCGCCGGTGGCGTCGGAGCGCCGCCACCGAGCTGTTCGCAGGATGTGCAGAGGCACGCTGCCACTGCCACGCACGCACAGAAAAAAACTCCATATCTATTACGTTGCATATTCATCTTTTCCTATATCTTACGCAGCTCCTCCGGCTTTCGATCCCCGAATATAATGCCTAAACTCCGCGCCGTGCGTACCATCTGGCTGTCTGACTTCACCATGCGAGGCTCAGCTATGGCCTCTGTTATGGGTATATTCCCCACGTTGAGTCCCTGCAACACGAGCGAGCAGCCAAAGATGTTCTGCTCAATAAGCTTCACTGCCTCAACTCCAAAACGGATGCCCAAAATGCGGTCAAACGAACAGGGACTCCCTCCGCGCTGGGTATGCCCCAACACGCAGTAGCGTGCCTCAATGCCCGTCATCTCCTCCAATGCGTGGCAAAGACGATTGCCTATACCGCCGAGACGCTCGTCACCATTATCCTTGTTGCGCACAGTGATGAGCTTGCCGTTGAGCCGCGCTCCTTCCGCCACGACAACGATGATTTCACGCTGACCGGTCGCCTTGCGTGCTTTCACGCAGTCCACGACATTCTGCAAATCAAAAGGAATCTCCGGGATAAGCACCACATCCGCCGCAGACGATATACCGCTGTGCAGTGCGATCCATCCCGATTGATCTCCCATCACTTCAATCACCATGATGCGTTGATGGGCATTGGCCGTCGTGCGTATCCGGTCGATAGAATCAGTCACCACCGACACCGCGCTTTGAAAACCGAAGGTAAAATCCGACGCCGGGCAAAGATCATTGTTGATGGTTTTAGGAATTGAAATCACCGGCAACCCTTCCTCCGATAAAAGACTTGCAGTACGAGCAGACCCGTTGCCGCCAATGACTGCCAGCGCCTGCAAGCCAAGGGCCGTTATCGTCTTTTTTGCCTTGGCCATCGTGGAGGCCTCCACCCTGGCGCGGCCGATCTTGTTCACCTGAACCGCAAAGTTGCCTGTGCTCGTCGTCCCCAGGATGGTACCGCCCAAAGCGCGAATTTTGTGCGTCTTATTGGGCGTAAGTATCTCGTAGCGTCGCCCCCCTTCCATGGGTAACAGACCCTCAAAACCATCATGGAACCCGATGACGCGCCAACCGCGACGGTAAGCGGCAGATACAAATCCTTCAATGACTGCGTTGAGGCCGGGACAATCGCCGCCAGAGTTGAGAATGCCGATAATCATAGGTCTGTCTTATTTGGAATGGAGGGGCACGGCCGCCGGGATGGCGCCGAAATAGTGGGCACAATTCCACAGGGCACGCGGATGATGGAAGAAGGACTTCCATAGAGAACCCTTCAGTCCATTGGCAGGGGACCCGTCGCGCTCACAGTAGCCAAACCATTCCCCGTGCTCTGCATCCTGCAAGTGGGTGAAGGCCCAGTCGTGGATGCGCTGGTGCCATGCGGCGTACTTCTCCTCCCCCGTGGTCACGTAGGCCAGGCACGTGCCGATAAGAGCCTCATCGTGCGGCCACCAGAACTTCATATTGTGCCAATACTCCTGCACGGGCTTACGATACACATCCGTATAATAGAGCAAGCCTCCGTATTGTTCATCCCATCCGCGCTCCAACGCCCAATCAATCATCTTACAAGCCACTTCGACCATTTTTGCATCCCCTCCGCGGCGGCGCGACTCCTCCAGCAGGAACCATCCGCCCTCTATCGCGTGTCCGGGGTTCTGTGTGCGTTCATCGAAATGATCTATCACCGAACCATCCGGCGCCACATTCTCCACCACGGCGCGTATATCCTCGTGCAGGAAAAGGCGTTGTATGTCTGCAAAGCACCGGTCAATCCACGCCGTGTACACCCCTCCTTCTTCGCCCAAGTATTTACGTAATTCCTGGCAGGTGACCATCATGATCATGCGGCAGCCCAAATTCTCTGCGGGCCGGTTGCCAGTGGTTTTGGGCAACATCTTGCCGGGCGTAAAGAAGATATCGGCATACACTCCAAACCAATGACGAGCCCGCTCGGCGCTGTGAGGGTCGCCAGTAGCTCCGTAGTGCGCCGCCCAGGCAATGGCGGCAAAACACTCGCTGTACGCATAGCGGCGCAAACGCAGCGGGGTGCCATCCTCCATCACGCTGAAATATATGCGATCGCCCTCAGGCGTCACACATTTACCCTCCAAAAAAGTGAGAGCGCTTTCCGCCCAGCGCAACCAGTCAGGATTCTTCGCAAGGCTCAAGTAGCACGTGAGCAGCATCCACGCCATGCGCCCCTGAGCCCACACGCTCTTATCGCTGTCCACCATGGTACCGTCCGCATCAAAGCAATGGTGGAAACCACCGTGCTTTTCATCCACAGCTCGCGGAAACCAGAAGGGAATGACCTCGCTAAGGAGCTTCTCCTTATAGAACAACCCCAGTTTTTGCGTATCAATAGCCACGGTCACAAACTTATTTGTTGATTGCCCAATCAAAAAATCCGATCGCCTTCAGCTCATCTTTGAGCTGTGCCACGGTAGCAGCATCCGGCGTGCCCATCGGGAGCCGCGCGGGGCCCAAATCCACACCCCACCAGCCCATGATAACCTTGCAGCAGCCCATGTAGCCCTTGGCTGCGATAATGTTGATCATCTTCACCGAGAGCTGCTGCAAATGCTGCGCCTGCTTGATATCGCCGACCTGGAAAGCGCGGATCAAATCCTGATAGAGTTTAGGAGCATAGTTAAAGGAAGAGCCCACACCACCCTTGGCGCCGGTAGCGAGAGCCGCCAGAAACCACTCGTCCACACCCCAAGGTATATCGTACTTGCCTCCCTCGTAGTTAAGCGCTTCCATGTAGAGGGCGAGGTCGGGATTAGTGAACTTTACCCCGCAGAAGTTCGGAATTTTTGCCGCACACGCGGCGATCACCTTGCAGGGGTTGAACGCTACATGCGTGAGAGCCGGGATGTCGTAGAAGTAATAGGGCAGCTCCGGCGCCCCCATGGCCTCATGCGCCAAGCAATCAACCAGGGAATCCACACTGCCCGGTTTGAAATAACACGGAGAATTGGAAGCTGTGCCAGCCGCCCCGCACTGCACGGCGTATTCTGCCAGTTCGCGACCATCGGCTACGCTGTTGCCTCCCGTATGAACCACAAACTGGATACCGTGCTTTTTGCCCGCTTCGGCCCACGCAGCCATGTTTTCCTTGCGCTCAGTCAACTGCATATGCGCCGACTCGCCCGTAGAACCTGTGATAAAAGTGAGTTTGATCCCTTGGGATGCTAAAAACTGCGCCTGGGCGTCTACCGCATCAGGGTTGCAGCTGCCATCTGCTTTCATTGGCGTGTGTGTCGCCGCCACGAGTCCGTGTAATTTCAAGGAGGTTTGCATCATGTCTGTAGCGGGGGGAATTTGCCCTCCCCTTTCCACCCCCCTTTCTACCTTATTTCCCCCGCAATATCAAGTTAATTCTTGCACAAAACCTTTTTTTCACGCGCTCCGCTTTCTCCCACACGATCGCCCTCCCCACAACCACCGCCTGAAGCCATACGCGAACCGGGACTCGAACCCGGGACCAATAGATTAAAAGTCTACTGCTCTACCAACTGAGCTATTCGCGCCTTTACCAGCCGTCGCCCGACAGCCGAGCGAGCATCCTACTGCCTCTACCCGCGCTTGTCAAGCGAAATTCCTTCTGTTGGCGCTCAAAATCACATCCGTCTCAATAAAATTGACTCCAAATGCATTTCAATTCATCTCCCATGCATTCGAAAGACGATGAACGCAAGGCCGACATGAAGGCAAACCATGGACGATTCAGCAAAGCGGTCGACAGCCCCGGCAGAGCGCACGCGAAGCGGGCGGTAGGTATGACCGATTAGTCAGCCCGCAGGGGTGAAAACTGCCGACGGCTGCAAAGCAGTTTAGCCAAAAGCACAGCTTTTGCTCCGCAGGGGCGAAAACTCGTGGGGCGAGCTTGAGTCAAGGCAGCGAACCCGACATACGTAACTCCGGATGCCTTCCTTCTCCTCACACACTCTTGTTCTCGAAAATTCCGCTCCGCATTCGCTTTGCCGCGCGTAACGCGCCAGTATTCGTATCATATATCGTAACTCACATACCACAAATAAGTTGCATAAGATTCGAGCAACTTGATCGGGACAGTTGTGGCCCAAACTACGTCTCCGTTACGAAATCGGCGCCCCCTATATCACCGTCCAGAGGCGGCCGTTTTGCCCTCGGACGAGATGGATGGGCAAGCCATAGGCACGGCGCAAGTTTTCCTCGGTAAGCACGTTATCACGGGAACCGCAGGCAATAATACGCCCATCCTGCATGATGAGGCCTCGGGAAAACTCGGGCAAAATATCCTCGATACGCTGAGTGATGAAGAGAAGGGTAAGCTCGGGGCGTTGTTCAGCAAGCCTGGCAATGGTACTCAGCAAAAACTCTCGCCCCGCAATGTCCAAAAACACGCTCGGCTCATCCAATATCATGAGTTCGGGGTCAGTCATGAGGGCGCGGGCAATAAGCACCTTTACTTGCTCGCCGGAGCTCATGGTCACCACAGTTCGATTTTCCAGGTACGCAGCGTTTAAATCGGCGAGCAAGCGACGAGCACGATCCACCTCATCCTGCCGGGGGACACGGAAAAGTCCTATGGTGCCATCCGGGCCGGAGAGCGCCATCTCCAGTCCCGTCCATTCCCGGTCGCCAAGCCATCTGTGCATGAGCGGGCTCACCCAGGCGATGCGCTTGCGCAGCTCCTGCAGATTCACATCTCCGAAGCGATGACCGAGCACCTGCACCGTAGCCCCAAAAAGAGGCCATGCATACCCCATCAGCACGCGCACCAATGTGGTTTTACCCGCCCCATTAGCGCCCAAGATAAAACAACGCTCCCCACGCTGCACTTCCCAGTCAATACCTCGCAGCACCTCTCGCCCGGAAAGGTACACGTGGGCATTCTCTACTAGAACAGCTGGCTGCATGTGCATAAAAGGCGCCCGCAGGCAGGTCGGACAGACGCTGCGCCACGGGCACGAAAAGGGGCATGAGCTTAGTTCCGCTCGAAGAGGGCGCGAATTTTCCTGCCCACCACTTCTGCCGGGTGCTCGGCAAGAGCTGCGCGCTTAGCCTGCAGATTGGGGGCTCCTTTGGCCGCCTCTTCCATCCACACCCGAGCAAACTCGCCAGACTCAATACGCTTGAGAGATTCCTTCATCCTGGCCTTCACCTCCGGCCCGATAATCTGCGGACCGTTGTAATACTCGCCAAATTCTGCCGTATTGGAGATGACAGAGTTCATACGCTGAATTCCGCCGGTATAGATGAGATCCACAATGAGTTTGGCTTCGTGCACGCACTCAAAGTAGGCCATCTCGGGCGGATAACCGGCTTCAATAAGAGTTTCAAAGCCATACTTCATGAGATCCACCATACCGCCGCAGAGCACATTCTGCTCACCGAAGAGATCCTCATAGGTTTCCTGCTCCATTGTACACTCCAGCACGCCGCCGCGAGTCAGCCCCTCAGCCTTGGCTATGGCCAAAGCCGCTTCACGCGCATGTCCGCTCGGATTTTGAAATACCGCCACCAGACCAGGGCAGCCGAATCCCTCTTCAAACACACGCCGAACCTCGGTCCCCGGTCCCTTCGGCGCCACCATGATCACATCCACATCAGCCGGTGGCACAATCGTTTTGAAGACGTACGCAAAACCATGCGAACAGCACAGCGTCTTGCCTGCCTTCATTGCCGGAGCAATCTGTTTGGCGTACACTTCACCATGCTTCTCATCCGGCAACAACAAGTGCACGATATCGCCTTTCTGCGCCGCCTCATCTACCGGCATCACTTCAAATCCATCCTGCACCGCCGCATCCCAGCTTTTTCCAGGGCGCAAACCAATGATGACATGCACCCCGCTGTCACGCATACAGAGCGCTTGGGCACGGCCCTGCGCACCGTAGCCAATTACCGCCACTGTTTTGCCATTTAAAACGCTTACATCAGCGTCTTTGTCGTGAAGTATATCCATAGTTCAATCTGGGGTTGTTAAGAGAAACCTCTCTGCGAGGCTCCCTGAGAGACTAGCACTGCATTCCTGCTCTGTCAAGCCATCATCGTACAAAAACAAGGCAACCGCACTAGAAAATGAGTTTGCTATTTATGATTTTCGATTTACAACAATTCATTTACGATAGACGATTTGCGACTTACGATTTGAAAAGAGCGTGTACTTTCGCGCAGGGGTGCAAAGCAGAAGCGAAGCGGAATTTTGGAGAGTGAGTGGGATGGATGGCCAGGAAGGAAAAACGCCGATTGACGATGTTGGTAATGTGCGTATTGCGAAGACTTGTCCGAATACGGGTGTGAGCTGACGACTGGAGAGTTTTCTCTACTTTTCCACTCTTTTCAAATGCGTTTGCCCTGCACAAAAAAAAACACGCTGCATTTTCAAGCCGTGGCCAGATGCCATACAGCGAGTTTGCCAGCCGGTACGCGAAAGGCAGCGTTACCGGCGGGATCGATGCAGACATGCTCACCGGGGCAACAACCCGTAGCTTCCGTCCATACTTCACCTGCGTGGTCGGCGCCTACATTCATCGTTTTTTCTCCTTCGTTGGCGTTCGAGACAAGCAGGGCAAGCCCTGACCCAGGGTGAGCATGATCTCCGCTACGCACAAAACCGACAATATGCGCGTGATCAAAATAATCCCGCTGCGCTCCGTAGGCGCGCTTGCGGCGTATGCGGAGGAGTGTGTCAATCACACCGCGGTGCACCGCCTCCCCGCCGCCAATACCATAGTAATCGCCGTAGAAAACGCAGGGATAGCCTTCTTTTTGCAGCAAAATAAGACCGTATGCCGCCGGTTTAAACCAATCCAGAACTGCCGACTCCAGCGCTTGCCCGGGCTGCGAGTCGTGGTTATCCACAAAGGGCACAGCCAAGGTGGGATGATTGTGCACGAGCGTGTCCTGCATCAAGCTCCCCAAGTCAAAATCAGCCCCGCGCACTGAGGCTTCGTGTAACTTGTAGTGGAGAGGCACATCGAAAAGATCCAACTGCTCGTGCGTCTCCTGCAGAAAGGCCACCAAATCCTCTTCACTGTGTTTCCAAAATTCTCCGACGGCGTAGAGCGGGCGGCAGCAATGCTCGCGCACATCGTGCATAAAATGCCGAATGAAAGGACGTGTGATGTGTTTGACGGCATCCAACCGAAACCCGTCCAACTCAAACTCACGCACCGCCCAACTTCCCCATCGAAGCGTCTCGGCTACCACTTCCGGGTGCCGGTAGTCGATATTGGCGAACATCAGATAATCGTAGTTCCCTTTTTCACGATCCACAGAGTGACACCAGTCTTTTCCCTCTCCCTGAATTTTGAAGACGCCTCTTTCCCCGTGCCGGGCATCATAATCCAATCCCGAAAAATGGTACCAACGCCACTTAAACGGAGAATATTTATCTCCTCGTCCCGGAAATGTAAAATGAGTCCACCCCTCTACCTCGTAGGAATCTCCGATCTCTTCATAACGGTTCTCCTCGTGCACGCGTTTCACCAGAAAAGTTTCCTTCTCATCCGCTCCGGCCTTGTGGTTAAGTACAGCATCCAAGTACACGCTGATGCCCTGCCCGTGCAGAGCCTTCACAGCTGCTTCAAACTGAGCCCTGGTACCGTACTTTGTACGCACGGTACCCTTCTGGTCAAACTCCCCGAAATCAAACAGATCATACGGAGAGTATCCTACGCTGTTCTGATCCATATTCTTGTAGGCGGGCGGCACCCAAACTGCGCTTATTCCTATACTGGCCAAATGCGCCGCATCCTGCGCCAGCTTCTTCCACAACATTCCGTCATTGGGCAGGTCCCACTCAAAATATTGCATCATGACTCCATTTTCCATATCTCGCCATCGTAGCTCTACCACACGCACTACACAAGAAAAGTCTCCGCCTGTTATGCCGGTACGCATTCAAACTTTGCTGTTGTCAACAGATGGGTTCCATGCTAAACTTGGACCCATTATGAAGAGGGTCAAAACAGCCGTGGTGGGAGCAAGCGGGTACACGGGGCAGGAATTGCTGCGCATTCTGCTTCTGCACCCGGGAGTGGAACTGGTGTGCGTCACCTCGCGTCAATACGAAGGCAAAGCACTCAGCGATGTTTTTCCTCGCTTTTGTGGAGTTCCCGGCGCCGATCTGAAGTTCTGTGGGGCTTCAGTTGAGAGCATCCTGAGCGCCTCTCCACAAGCTGCTTTTCTGGCCTTGCCTCATGGGGTTTCTGTGGAATACGGGCGCGCCTTGGTGGAAGGCGGAGTGCGCGTCATTGATTTATCCGCTGATTTTCGCCTGAATGATCCAGCTGTGTACGAAGAATTTTACGGCAAACCGCACGCAGATGTGCCGCTCATGCGAGAAGCTGTGTACGGCATGCCAGAATGGCACCGCGAGGAGATAGCGCGCGCTCGCATCGTTGGTTCACCAGGATGCTACCCCACCAGTATCATTCTGCCGCTTGTCCCCTTGCTGCGTGCGAAACTCATTGAGCCGAGAGGAATCGTTGCCAACAGCCTCAGTGGAGTCTCCGGCGCCGGACGAAAAGCGGATGTAGCCTGCCACTTCTGCGAATGCAACGAGAGCATGCGCGCATACAGCGTACCGCGCCACCGTCATCTCTCCGAAATCGAGCAAGAACTGTCTGCCGCTGCCGACTGCCCGTTGCGCATCACTTTTATCCCCCACCTCATGCCGGTCAACACAGGCATTCTCACCACTACAACAGCCCGGCTTGCCTCCAACGCATCGCTCCAGCACATCACTGACTGCCTCCGACAAGCTTACGCCTCTGCTCCGTTTGTACGCCTGCTGGGTGCTGGTAAGCCGGCTGACACCAAAAATGTGACACGCACCAACTTTTTGGATATCGGCTGGGCGGTGGATGAGCGCACCGGTCGAGTCATACTCATGAGTGCTGAGGATAACGTTGTGAAGGGAGCAGGAGGCCAGGGCGTACATGCCTTCAACATCATGTTTGATTTGCCCGAAACCACCGGGCTAATGCTACTCTGACACCAACTTACCCCGCATGGAAGCACCATGAAGCCGTTACTCCTCATTGTGGACGATGAACGCGCGACGCGCAGCGTGCTCACCCAGGCGCTCGAGGATGATTATGAGGTGTACTCCGCTGCCAACGCCAAGGTGGCACGCGATATTTTGAACAGCGAGCCTGTGGATATTTTGCTTACAGACTTGCGGCTCGGGGGAGCTGAAAACGGTATGGACCTGATTGACTTTGCCAACAAAATCGATCCGCCTCCCACCTGCATCATGATGACCGCCTACGGCAGCCGAGACACGGCAGCTGAAGCAAAAAAACACGGCGCCTACTACTTTTTGACCAAGCCGCTGAACTTGGATGAAGTGGAACTGTTGCTGCGCCAAGCCTCACATACTCGCAACCTCGAAACACGCAACAGTGAACTTACCCGGCAGCTCCGCCCCACTGCAGGCTTGCAAGATATGCTTGGCAAAAGCCCTGCCATGCGCACTATCTTCGAGCGTATTCGCCAGGTAGCGCCCACTAACGCCACAGTGCTCATTGAAGGAGAAACCGGGACTGGCAAAGAACTGGTAGCGCGCGCACTGCACGCCCTCTCCCCTCGAAGCAATGCCAAATTTGTGGCAGTAAACTGCGCTGCACTTTCCCCGCAACTTATGGAAAGCGAGCTCTTCGGTCACGAGAAGGGATCATTCACCGGCGCTACGAACCGGCGTATCGGCCGATTTGAGGAGGCCAACGGCGGCACACTTTTCCTGGATGAGATCGGCGAGATGGACATGACCACACAAGTGAAACTGCTCCGCGTGCTCGCTGAACGCACCATTGAGCGTGTCGGCAGCAACGAACCCGTCTTCGTGGACGTGCGCATTGTAGCCGCGACCAACCGCCGATTGCAAGATATGGTGAACATCGGCACTTTCCGTCAAGATTTATTTCAACGCCTCAATGTGGTGGATTTGCAACTTCCTCCCCTCCGCGAACGCGCTGGGGATGTCGTACTCATGGCAAACTCCTTCCTCCAGCATTTTTGCCAGGAGAACCATAAACAACCTATGAACTTGAGCAGAGCATCCCTTGAAAAATTGCGCAGGTTCGATTGGCCCGGCAATGTGCGCCAGCTACGTACCGCTATTGAACATGCCGTGGTCATGTGCGAAAGCAACACCATCACTCCGCGCGACCTGCCCGACTATCTCAACCTTCCATCCCCGGCTCGAACGTTCGATGCGCCGACATCCAATCACACGGCGACAGATTTCAACTTGGCGGCGCTGGAAAAGCGTACCATACTGGCCGCATTGCGCGCCGCAAAAGGCAACCGCGGCAAGGCCTCCATTCTGCTTGGCATCAGCCGTCGCACGCTGCAACGCAAAATCTCAGCTTATCCCGAAGTTACTCCATTATGACCACTCCAGCAACAAAAAAACAACCTGTCCGCTTCGAGCAAGCTATGTCTCGCCTGGAGCAAATCATCCAACAGCTCGATAATCCGGAAACCGGACTGGAAGAGATGATACCGCTCGTAGAGGAGGGACTTTCGCTCATTCGCAGCAGCAAAGAACTGCTGAAAGATGCCGAGCTGCGCATTCGAACCTTGGAAAACCCGCAGGAACCCGCTCCCGAAACTACTCCGCAACCTGCCACGCAGAACAACGATGGATTCTCCCTGCAATGAAGCGCAGGACGAACGCTTGCTGAAGGGTATCCACTCTCCGGCAGATGTAAAAGCCCTGCCGGAAAAAAGCCTGCCGAAACTCGCCGCAGAAATACGCGAGTTGCTTATCACGACCCTTGCTCACACTGGTGGTCACCTGGCCCCCAACCTTGGCGTTGTCGAACTCTGCATTGCCCTGCACCGCGTCTTTGAAACTCCTGGGGACAAGATCCTCTTTGATGTCTCCCACCAGAGCTACATCCATAAAATACTAACTGGCCGCGCTGAACGACTGAATACGATTCGCCAGTTTGGCGGCCTCTCTGGATTCACGAAACGTTCTGAATCCGTACACGATGCATATGGCGCAGGTCACGCCGGCACTGCTCTTTCTGCCGCGCTGGGCATGGCTGCCGCTCGCGATCTGAATGGAGACGACTACCATGTGATAGCCGTGGCGGGGGATGGAGCCTTCACCTGCGGCACTACACTGGAAGCCCTCAACAGCATCGCCTCTACCACCCGTCGTTTTATCGTAGTGCTCAATGATAATGAATGGAGCATCGACAAAAATGTTGGCGCCCTCTCGCGTTATTTTTCCTCCCTCCAGGAAACTCAGGCTTATACCTGGCTCAAAGAGCGTGCCAACTATTTCCTCCAAAACCTCGCGGGCGAAAAAACGCGTGAGCAAGCCATACGTCTCATGACCGCCGCGCGCAGCCTTATCTCTCCGTTGAGCTTTTTCCGCGAACTTGGTCTCACCTACTATGGGCCCATTGACGGGCATGACATCCGTCGGCTGGAACGGGTACTACGACTCATCTCCCGCCACAACGAACCGGCTATCCTGCACATCATCACCCGTAAGGGCATGGGTTATGAACCCGCTATGCAGGATCCCACCAAATTCCACGGCATAGGCAAATATGATGTGGAAAGCGGGGAAACCGGCCACGGTGCACGCACGTACTCGGAAGTTTTCGGTACATGCTTATCCGACATGGCGGACACGGATGAGAAAATACTGGCCCTCACTGCCGCCATGCCCAGCGGCACGAAACTGGATATCTTCCGCGAACGTCATCCAAGACGTTTCTTTGATACCGGCATCGCCGAAGAGCACGCCGCGCTCTTTTCCTGCGGCCTGGCAACGCAGGGTTACAAGCCTTACCTGGCCATTTACTCCACCTTCATGCAACGTTGTGTGGATATGATTGAACATGACGCTGCCCTGCAATCGCTCCCCGTTCGTTTCTGCATGGACCGTGCAGGACTATCCCCGGATGATGGTCCCACGCACCATGGACTCTTTGACATCGCCATGCTACGTGCGATTCCGAATCTCGTCATGATGCAGCCAAAGGATGAAGCTGAACTCTGTCACATGCTCGCCACCATGAACGGCATCAATGACTGCCCCAGTGCCATACGCTACCCACGCGGCGAGGGAGAAGGCGTCCCCCTGCCCGAGCAGCCACAGCCCCTGCCCCTTGGCCGAGCCGAAGTTCTGTACGACACTTCCGGTGCTGCAGTAGCGCTCATTGCCTTGGGCAACATGAACCGCCTGGCTGCCCAAGTGCGAGAACAACTGGAACAGAATGGAGTGCAAGCCGCGCACATTAACGCCCGCTTTATCAAACCGCTGGACGAAGAGCTTCTGCTCTGCCAGGCGCGCACCGGCCGCTTGCTCGTCACGCTGGAGGATCACGTGGTCGCCGGTGGCTTTGGTTCTGCGGTAGGTGAACTCTTTCAGCGCGAGAACGTGATGGCAAATTTGCTTTGCATCGGCTGGCCGGATGTCTTTGTAGAGCACGGCAAACTTCACCAACTGCGCGAGCTGCACGGGTTAACTCCCCATGCTGTCTGCCGCCGCATCCTGCAACGTCTGCAGCCCTCCCGACCCCTGCAGTATCATGACTGAGCGCGACACTGGCACCGTACTGCGCTTGTTCCCGCTAGGAGAGCATGGCGCGATAGTGTGCTGGTGTACTGTGAATCACGGCATGATACGAACCGCTGCGCGTAATTTGCTCAAGCCCGGTAGTGATCTAAGTGGCGTTGTTGACCTCTTTCACGAATGTGATCTTATCTTCCGCACATCTGCCAAAAGCGATTTATGCTCACTAAGCTCAGCGGATCTGATCTCACCTCGCCTCGGGCTGCGTGCACAACTTACGCGTTTGCGTCTCGCCGGGTACATGGCGCGGCTGCTCATAAGCACCGTTGAATCCGGCTCTGGCGAGCCACAATGGCATGCCCTCATCTCCGGTGCGCTGGATTACGCAGCAAACAACCTGCCCCGTGCGGAAATTTTATTGCACTTTGAGAAACGTCTGGCCGAATTACATGGACTGTATCCCGCTGATGTAGAACCGCACACTGCATTGTTGCGCCATTTTAACCACCTGCCCGCCGGCAGGGACGAGCTCCTGCATGCCATGCGCCAGTCATAGAAACTTATGCAAGCCCCATCACCAAGAGTTATTTCCATCGATGCCTTACGCGGAGCGGATATGTTGCTGCTTTGCGGTGGTGCGAGCTTGCTCCGTTCTCTCTCCCCATGGCTGGGCGGCGAGGCTCTGCGTCACCAGCTCACTCATGCCTCTTGGGGACAGCCTCTTACCTGCTGGGATTTGGTGATGCCTCTCTTTATCTTCATTGTTGGCGCGGGTATGCCCTTCGCTTTTGCATCCTACCGTGCTCGTGGATGCGGCGTCGGGAGAATCATGTGGCGTATTGTGCGCCGCTGTACACTTCTCTTTCTGCTTGGCATGCTGGTGCAGGGGCATCTGGCGGACGCCGACCCTGCTCGAATGAGTCTCTTCTGCAACACTCTGCAAGCCATTGCCGAAGGCTACTTTATCGCCTCTCTCTGCTTGCTTTTCGGAGGACTGCGCGCCCAGCTGATAACCTGCCTCTCCTGTCTGACACTCTACTGGGTTGCCCTGCGCTTCATTCCGTACGCCTCTTCTCCACCCGGGCTTTTTCTGCCGAACGACAACCTGGCCTTTTTCCTCGATTGTGCTTTGCAAGGACATTGGCAAGATGGCACTCCTTACACATGGATACTCACAGCGCTCTCCTTTGGCGCCCTCACCCTGCTCGGCGTACTCGCAGGCCAAATACTGCGGCGCGTTACGCCTGGAAAGCGCTGCACTCTCATCTTGACGGGTGTGGGGCTGTTCTGCTTGCTGGCCGGGCAGTTGCTAAGCTACGACACTCCCATCATCAAGCACATCTACACCACCAGTATGACGCTTTGGACGGCCGGTTGGTGCTTTTTACTTCTCACTCTCTTCCATCTCACGTTTGATTTGCACCCGGCTGCTGCCCGCCTGGCCGTCCCCCTCCGAGTGTTCGGTTGCAATGCAATTTTAGCCTACCTTCTCACTCAAACTCCAGGCGTTGGAGGTTTTTCTCTATGGCAAGGAATCTGCACTCCGATTTTTGGTGCACTGTGCTCCTACGCCGGTGCAGCAGAATCTGTTGCTATTGATTTCTGCACGCATGCAGCTCTCTTTTCTCTCCTCCTTTTCCTCTACCATCGACACATCTTTCTGCGCGTGTGATTGCCGCACAGGGCAACCGCATTTGAAAGAAGTTCATCAACGGAGAAATTGCTCTTGTTGGCTGATATGATCGTTGATACGCATCAAAAATGATGACAACAAGCAGTCACCATGATGATGGCTTTCAAGAACTCTCCTGCCTACGTTCATGATTCAAAAAAACCTGCGCAACGCGCACATGATCAATAAATCGTAATTCGTAACTCGTCAATCGTAAATAGCAACCGCATTTCCTAATGCGGTTGCCCTGGATTGCCGCACGCAAAGCTTGACAATACGGGGTCTCCATCTGTATGATGGGCGCGACATGATAACTCCGCAGCATCTCGTCGCCGTCATTGATTATGGGTCTCAATACACTCAGCTGATCGTCAGGCGCGTGCGCGAACTCGGTTTTTTAGCGAAACTGTACACACCTGAGGAGTTGGATGAGGTCGTGGAACCTGGCGCCGTCATCCTTTCCGGCGGCCCACGCAGCACCTCCGAGCCGGATGCCCCAGATATCGACTTCGCCAAACTGACCTCCTTTCATGTACCGGTGCTGGGCGTGTGCTACGGCATGCAGCTGCTCAACATCAAAACAGGCGGCACGGTGCATCCCGGCAACAGACGGGAGTATGGCCCCGCCGCGCTGCTACCCGAGTCAGATTGTAAACTTTTCAAAGGAGTGTCTGCCTCATCGCAGGTGTGGATGAGCCACTCCGACACCGTTGATCACTTAGCTGACGGTTGCAGGATAATCGCCCGCAACAGCGAAGGCGTGCCCGTGGCCCTGCAATGGGGAGAGTCCATGTTTGGCATCCAATTTCACCCGGAGGTCACCCATTCCCACGAGGGTCGTACCATCCTGCGCAACTTTCTCTCCTGCGCCCCACATCTCGCTCCCTTTGATATCGGCGACTTCAAGCGCGAACTCATCGCCGAGATCCGGCAAAAGGTCGGCGAACGGCAAGTCGTATGCGGCGTGTCGGGCGGCGTGGACAGCACAGTGCTCGCCGTTCTGCTGCACGAGGCGGGGGTGCGCGCGCGGTTCATCTTTGTGGATAATGGACTTCTGCGCAAGAATGAGGCTCAGGAAGTTCAGCAGAATTTTCACCGCATGGGCGTGGACATCGAAACAGTGGATGCCTCTGAGCGTTTCCTCGAGGCTCTGAAAGGCGAAACTGCTCCGGAAAAGAAACGCCGCATCATCGGCTCGCTTTTCATTGACGTGTTCTGGGAAGCTGTGGGCGATGCCGAAATGCTCGCGCAGGGCACCCTCTATCCGGATGTCATTGAGAGCGCTTCCAATGCAAAAAGCAAGGCAAGCGTCATCAAAACGCACCACAACCGAGTGGCGCGCGTGCTTGAGCTCCAGAAGCAGGGCAAGGTGATTGAGCCGCTCGCTTTCCTCTTCAAAGATGAAGTGCGCGCCTTGGGCGCATCCATGGGTATTCCGCACGACATTCTCTGGCGTCACCCGTTCCCCGGACCTGGTTTAGCAGTGCGTTGTCCGGGAGAAGTGACCAAGGAAAAATTGGATATCATCCGCGATAGCGATGCCATTTTCATCTCCACGCTCCGTAAGTGGGGCTGGTACGACAAGTGCTGGCAGGCTTACGCCGGGCTTATACCGGTAAAGACCGTGGGGGTAAAAGGCGATGAACGTTCCTACGAATTTGCCACTAACCTGCGAGCCATTGTCTCCGAGGATGCCATGACCGCCGACTGGGTGCAGCTTCCCTATGATCTGCTGCGCGAGGTGTCTAACCGTATTCTCAATGAGGTCAAGGGCACCAATCGTGTGCTTTACGATGTGAGCACCAAGCCCCCCGCATCGATTGAGTGGGAATAAGAGGTCCCAGCGTATGCCCGTACCATGCTGAAATCCGCCATCAAAGCCACCGTCATTGCTGCACCGCTCATCCTGCTGTGTCAATGCGACACGCTTAAAAGCGACTGTCGAGCCGTGGCGGAGCGCGAGGCCGAAATCGCTCAGGAGCCACCGGGGAATTACTATGTGGGACGCCGCTACTACGTGCCGCTCACCCGTTTTTGGGGCTACCTGCGGAGGCCCGGCGAGAGTTGGCGCTCCGCCAAACTTGTCATCATGGATGAATCCATCGTGCGCAACCCCGATCGCGGCTATGAACCTCCCGTAAAGGGCGCCACGTTCGGCTACGATCAAAATTACGAATACACGCTCTGTGGCTCGTACACCGGTGAAAATGCATACGACCCGAGCACCGACCAGGTGCTCCCTGTGTTCAAACCCACCCAGTTTAATCTGCGCAATAAAAAGCCCGGCTTTCTCTTTGTGCCCTCAGAGGAATACAGGGAAGACTACGTCACGCTGCGCCCTCTGCTCATCCCCAATCCCCACGTCTGTCGTCAGGCCGAGGCCGAATAAAATCAGGGCTGTGCCGCATAATTGATGCGCAGCGGCACCTGTTCTATTGGTATGCCGACCTCGGTGATCGTGTCCAGCACCTCCACCAGGTCGCCTATGGGCACTCCGTCCGCCGCAGCCACTTGGATGCGACTTTGCGGGGCTGTTCGCATGAGCTCACTGAGAGCCCCACGTAACTCGTCCCGTGTCATTTTTTTGCCGCCCAGCGCCAACTCCCCTCCCCGTCCCATCTCCAGCAGGGTAAGCGTGTCATCCCCCTTTTTGCCGGAAAGATGATGCGTTTGCGGCAACGTAAGCTGCAGCACATTCACCTGATGCTTAAACTCCGTGTGCACGATAAAAAAGATGAGCAGTATCGTCAGAATATCCAGCATCGGCACGATAGGCACCCCCCGCGCTACATTGCTTTTGCGATATATTTTCATAGATCACTTGCGGAGGGTGAAAAGAAGATCTGTAAAAAATCTGTTGAGCAGCGACGCATGTTTCTCCAGTGAACGCTCGAAGCAACTGAGCGTTATGATGCCAGGAACGGCAATCGCTAAGCCGAAAATCGTGGTATAAAGCGCTGTGGAGATGCCCATGGCAATACCCGGCCCCGCATCCGCCGCACCAAATACGCCAAATATCCTCACGAGTCCCCAGGCTGTGCCAAGGATACCAAGCATGGGCGCTATATTTGTGATCACACTGATGGTGGCCATGCCAGCACGCTCAGAATCCACCATCATGCGCAGCCTGGCCTCCATCTGTTGTTCTACGTACGGCTCACCACCATGGCGGACCGCATACAGCACCTCCGCCGCCACAGGGGATGTGCTCCTGAGGCATAGATCCATAAGCACCGGGACAGGGTCAGCGTTGCTTTCGCGCGCCTGCTCCAATGCGTGGAACATTTGTCGCAATAATCTGCGTCTGCCGGTGAAGATAAGATGGTAGAATATGGCTGCCACCAAAATGACTGAACATATCAGCAGCGGGTAGCCAAATGGCTGGCAGGCTTCAAAGAATTGGGTGATTGCATTAGGCATAGTTTTGTGGGTTGGGTTTGTGTTAATCGAAATTGAAGGTGAAGATAAGCTCGAGCACATCGCCGACTATTTCGGACCGAACGGCTGCGGGCATAGGTGGCAATTCCGCCCGCCGAATGGCTCCAAAGGTGAATGATTGTTGGATGACACTCGCTCCCCGCCGCCGCACCAAATCCATGTTCTCCAACAATCCTCGCTCATTGATACGCAGCGCCACCACCACGCTCCCCGGTATAATATCCCCACGGTGGTCATCGCACGCCATGTACCAATAGTAAGCTACGCGTCGGTATATTTCTTCCTCGTAACGCCCTTGGGGGGTGGATGCCACATTGAGTGCCGGGCGGCTGCCGATGACAAAACGTCCCGTACTGCGTGTGCGCCGTTCGTATGTGCGAAACGCCTTGCCCTGCATGTGATCGGCAAGTGCAGGATCGTACATCGGCGGCTGCCGCCTGCCTGCACCCTCCGGCATTTTCTCGCGTGTCGGCGCCTCTATGACAATGGGAGCTTCCTCCTCCTGACGAGCTCCGGCTTCTCCTGGTTTTTCCTCACTCAGTCTCAACTTGTCTTCCCCACCGTGTTTCACTTTTTGGAGGGCAGGAACTCCTGACTCGCCGGGTTGCTTTCCTGATGTATCACTCTGCCGCCGGGGAGCTCTGGCAGCAGTTTGCTGGCGGGGCCGCACACGATCCTGCGGTTTATCCAGATCACCCGTTTGGCGGGCTTGATCAAAGGTAACCAGCTCGTCATCGTCTTCCTCGCCATTTTGGGAGGGCAGAGGAGCATCATTCGCACGCCTCGGAGCGAATTCGGAACCGGAAGCCACACTGTTGCGCGCACCGATAAAATCGGCCTGTCGGGGTATTTTTTCATCCATCTCTGGATCCGTTTTCACCCAAGGCTTGTCGTCCTTTTTCTGCGGGTTCTCCTTCTCGCGCACGATTTGTACCAGCCGCTCTTCCTGCGTCGAGCGTTTCACCACACATGCCGCACCGTTTCCAAAAAGCGGCCCATCCATGCTGCACAGCCACAGTGCGACGACCCCGTGCAACAGCACCGAGAGCAGCACACACAGCACGACCCTCCCCAAACGCTTCCCTCGACTTGCGGCTCCCGGCATGCCTCCATTCATACCATACCACTCCGTCCATTGCAATTATGGACTCCGTCCTATGCGGCAGAAAATGTACTTGTGATTTTTGGGGAAGCTATGGTAGTATGCGTGCATGAAGCATTTACCCGCTCGGCGTATTTTTCCGGCTCTTGCTGCTCTTTCGCTTGCCCCAATTCTGGCTCACGCATCGGATGAGAGTCCTGCGACACCGCAGGAATACTCCGTGCAGCAGGCTCTTCCTAAAATGAAGGATGGGGTACGTGAGCTGCTCTCTCACGGTCATAAGATACTGCGTATTCTTACGGATATGACCAGCAACCAAAAGGCTGAAGAGAATGCCGATGAGCTTACCGCGGAATTCAATGCGTTCACTAACATTGAGTATGAACTGAATGACGTTGCCGAACATATCTCGTCAGAAATGATGGAGCAAATCTCCGGAGACATTTCCGGTGAAGTGGCAGCTTATGAGGATTTGCTGAAAAAAATCCCTGAACAGCTCAGACGTCTCCACGGCGCAGATTACTACAACTCAAAAGAACTGACTGCTGCCATCGCTCCCTTGTGCGAAGCCTTTCTCGACTGCGATGAAGCACCGCACGAACAACAGCCCAAGCAAGCCACAGACGAGCAAATCAGCCAACTCGTCGAGATGCAGGCTGCCGACCGCAAGCAATTGCTTGAACGGTGTCCGGATGTGGTGCAAGGCGGTCCGGGCTTTACGCGTGATTCGGCATGGGTCATCCTCAGTGACAGTGACTCGGCTGTGCGCATGGAATACGACATTCTCTGCAAAGATCTCCACTACCCGGCTCCCTCTGCCCAGCAACTCATCATAGATGGGAGTAAGGCGTACGACAAACACATCGTTACCATTTTGCTTGGGCACGACCAGATCGTTTTCGAGCAATGGTTTGATATTAGCAGGTATTGGCAGAAATCCTCCTCAAAATCAGATTCAGCTGAGTCCGAATCCTGACCGAAGTTCATGGCGGAACGAACCATACTGATTGCTGAGGACGATGCCTCCATCCGCGCCGGATTAGCGGATGCTCTACAGGCACATGGCTATGGCGTGCTAACCGCTGCGGACGGCGCAGATGCACTCAAGCTGGCTCTCACACAGGAGGTAGATCTGATGTTGCTGGATCTGAATATGCCAAAAATTGATGGCTTCAAACTACTCAAAATTATGGGCAAGGAATGCCCGGGCGTTCCAAGCATTATCTTGACTGCCCACGGCGAGGAAAAAGACCGTGTCCACGGACTGGAAAATGGGGCGGATGACTACGTGGTCAAGCCTTTTTCCATGGCAGAGCTACTAGCACGCGTAGCAGCGGTACTGCGTCGCTACCCTGTCCGTCGCGTGAGCGCCGAAAGTTCTCTGCATTTCCCCGGAGGATCATTGAACCCTGATACTCATAGCGTAATCATGGACAACGGCTCCTCAGTGCCCCTGCGTGAGAAGGAGTTTGAACTTTTCCACTACCTCCTGGCACACCCCAATCGCATCATCTCGCAAGAGGAGTTGCTACTGCGTGTGTGGGGCAGTCATGCCAGCGCTTCTGAAACACGAACTGTTGCCGTCACTCTCACTCGCCTGCGCGAGAAATTGGATTTCGATGTAGCGCAACGCATCGAGAATGTGCGGGGACGCGGCTATAAATGGAACAAGTCATGAAAAAGAAACTGGTCAGCATTCTTCTCATTTTTTCGTTGGTGGCTATCGGAGCCGCACTTTGGCAGGCCTGGCAAGCCGCGCATTTGGAAGATGAGTTGCGAGCCATCGACTACCGTACTCAGGCGGCTCGCATGGTAGAACTCTCCCTGCCGCGCGTGCGCGCCGAAATGGAGACCCTGCTTCGCACTGAGCAGGAAAAGCTGGGCAAGGCCCCTCCCATTGGCATGGTCAATATCCCCATGCCACGCGGCGGCAAGGCAGATTTCAATGTGGGCTTTTTCCTGCTCTCCCCGGCTATGCTTCAGGTCCCCGTGGGGGATGAGGATTTTGCGCACCGCCTCGCCAAAGCTCCAGCCATCACCAACACCATTCGCCGCAAAGCTTTTAACCCCTCTGCCCCACTTTACAACCCCAATGAAAAGCAATCCTACGACCCTCATACTCAGCTACCAGTCTTTGGCGTATACGAAGTGCTTGAAATCGATTTGGATAAGCCAATGCGTCTCACCGGAGAGCCCGGTCCCTTCTTTGCATGGAACTACGGCGACACATTGGTGTGCATGCGCTCTGTTCCCACCAGTCACGGTGCCGCAGCAGAGGGATTTGTGATCGACGCTTCAAAACTCAGTGCTCATCTGCTTCCCCTCGTGGAGCCTGGGCTCAAAGATCCAAGCATCGGTTTTGTGCACCGTGGCGAAAATGCTAATCTTGCTCCCCTCCCCTTAGTATTGCGCCCGGGGGACAAAGTTGAATTGCCTGACACGACCGCCCGCAAAGCGGCTCTGCGGGGTCCGGTCATCTCTGCCTGGCTTATTTCCATCCTCTCCATCATCATCGTTTTTACTCTGCTTTTTTCGTACAGCTGCATGGAACAACGCCGCAGCGACTTCGTGTCTGCCGTCACCCACGAGCTTCGAACTCCCCTTACCAGCTTTCAGCTCTACACGGAAATGCTGCAGAACCAGGACCTGCCGATAGACAAAATGAAGGAGTATCACGAAACACTTCACCGTGAAAGCTTGCGCCTTGGACACCTTGTGGAAAATGTGCTCTCGTATGCCCGACTCACCCGCGGGAAAAAGCGTGAACGACAGGATGTAGGAAGTTGCTCCGAATTACTCTCTGACCTCCTTGATAAAACGGCCGATCACATGCGCCGCGCCGGTTGGAGCGTTACCGTAACCATTGATCCCCGTGTCAGTCTCCTGCGACTGCGCACTGATCTCATTTCCGTGGAACAAATTCTGCAGAATCTTGCGGACAATGCTGTCAAATACGCCTCATCGGATCACTCGGTCATGACGCTGCACGCCCTGCAAACCCACCGCACACTCTCCCTGCGAATAACCGATAATGGTCCAGGCATACCCTTCGACATGCAGAAAAAAATATTTCGGCCTTTCTCGCACTCGCAAAGGGCGGAGGACGCTCGCAAACCTGGCATCGGTTTGGGATTAGCCCTCTCCCGTGATCTCGCCCGTTCCATCGGCGGCGATCTCACCTTGGAGAGAACTTCTAACCGCGGCACCACTTTTCTCCTCACCCTCCCGCTTGGCGAGTAAGCGTCGGCCTTCCTTCCAGAGCAAACACCCTGGAAAACGCGTTTACCATTCACGATGTTCTCTCTATCTCCTGAAGCGCGAGACGCAGCTTTGCTGACGTCCTTTCCAGGGCAACCGTATTTGAAAGAAGTTCATCAATGGAGAAAAATGGCCTTGTTGGCTGATATGATCGTTGATAAAAAAATGACAACATTGATTCGAAAAAACCTGCGCAACGCGCACATGATCAATAAATCGTAATTCGTAACTCGTCAATCGTAAATAGCAGCCGCATTTCCTAATGCGGTTGCCCTGACGTCCTTCTAAATACGCTTGCTTTTTGGGACAGCATCCTCTATGCTTGGGGCATGAGTGCTCATGTGTTGATCAAGCTCGAGGGATTGGATGAAGCGGCGACAGTTTTTTCTGGCTGCGTGAAGGGGGAAGAACTCATGGACCTCGACCATAACGATGTGCAGGGGATCGGCAGCATCAAATATGAGCTGAATGTAAGCATGTATGGCGAAAAAGAACTGGTGGTGGAAGCGCAGCTGGACGTACCGCTTAAGTTACAATGCGTGCGTTGTTTGGGGACGTTTGATTACATGCTTCCCGTGCGTGCAGTAATCAGCCGCGAGGTGAGCGCCGATCTCTTGGAAGTTGACATAGCCGAAGAACTTCGGGAGGAAATATTGCTCGCCATGCCCGCTTACCCAAAATGCGAACTATCGGGGCATGAATGTAAAATTCATGACATAAGTGAGGATTTTGGACTGGACAAAAGCCCCCTACCTGGTGTAAACTCCGCCGCGGCGAGCGGGCGGAACGTGTGGGATGCGCTGGATGGAATCAGTACATCCCCGACCTCGTGAAAATGCTTTCCGCCGCTCAGCGACTACGATCGCCCTAACTTATCACAACACTGACAGACTATGGCAGCTCCTAAACGCAGAACGTCTAAAATGAAACAGCGCTCCCGCCTGGCGGCTCAGGCATGGAAAGCTCCTCAGATGGGTAAATGCCCTAAATGCGGCGCTACCGTACCTGGACACACTGCATGTCCCCATTGCGGCACCTACCGCACTCAAAGCGGCGCCGAGGTGCAGGTTAAAGCTGCTGAATAACCTCGCTTATTGCGAGAATAGCTATGTTCATCGCCGCCTTCGGGCGGCGTTTTGTTTTCTTTCCTTACTGATCCATGGCCAAGTCGGCGTTCAGCAGCCCTGACTTTTCCAGGTAGTAATCATAGCCTCCGGCGTAGGGAGTGAGAGTGCCGTGGTTGATGTGCAAAGTTTTTTCGGCGAGGGAGCGGATGAAGTGGACATCATGCGAGATAAAGACAAGCGTTCCTTCATAGCATTTGAGCGCTTGGGACAATGCCTCAACGCTCATGAGGTCCAAGTGAGTCGTTGGCTCGTCCATGAGCAGGAGATTGGGAGGATTCACCAGGAACTTAACAAGACTGAGGCGGGATTTTTCTCCGCCGGAGAGAACCTCCACCCGCTTCTCGACATCCAGACGACGGAAAAGGAAGCTGCCCAGCACACCACGTGCTTCTTCCTCCCGCAGCTCAGGGTCAGCCTTCATAATCTCCTCAAGCACGGTGTAATTAGGCGTGAGATTTTCCGCACGCATTTGAGAGAAATAGCCGATGCGGGTAGTGGTACCCAGAGTGCGCTTGCCACCGTCAATCGAGACAACTCCCGCGAGAATTTTCAGCAGTGTGGATTTGCCGGCACCGTTTGGTCCCACCAGAACAATGCGTTGGCCACGCTCCACTAACAGGTTCAGGTCAGAATAAATGCGGTGGGAACCGTAAGATTGTGAAACGTGCTCCAATTCAATGACGCGCTGTGTGCTGCGCGGAGGCTGCGGAAAGGTGAACTTAAAAACTTTGCGAGTCGGCCGAGGCTTTTCAATGCGCTGGATTTTTTCCAGCTGCTTGATTCGGCCCTGCACTTGGGCAGCTTTAGATGCCACAGAGCGAAAGCGTTCAATGAAAGCCTCAAAATGGGCAATTTCGCGTTGCTGATTACGCCAAGCAGCCAACACAAGTTCATAGCGTTGCTCCTTGAGCTGCAGGAAAGCGCTGTAGTTGCCCGTGTAACGCACCAGCTTTGTGTTTTCAATATCGTACACCGCCTCCACCAGCTCGTCCATGAAGTCACGATCGTGAGAAATCATGAGGAGGGCGCCGGGATAATTCTTCAGGTAACGCCGGAGCCAGAGCAGACTCATGAGATCCAAGTGATTAGTCGGCTCATCGAGCATCAGCAAATCCGGCTCTGCGACCAAAAGTCGGGCCAAGTGAGCACGCATCACCCAGCCGCCGCTCATCTCGTACGCGGGGCGGGGAAAATCACTGTCTTTGAACGCGAGTCCCTTTAAGATTCGCTTTGCCTTTGGCTCAAGCTTGTATCCATCGTGCGCGGTAAATGTGTCCACGGCCTGACCGTACACATCACTAGAGCGATCCCCCTTCGCCTCGCATACCGCGATAGTACGGATGGCTTGACCGAGTTCCGGGGTAGTACTCATGGCAATTTCCAGCACTGTGCAATCGGAAGGATCGCCGGCTTCCTGAGGCAGGTAGCCAATGGTGGCGTATTCATCGCGTTGAATTTCGCCTTCGTCTGGCCCTTCCTCCCCCAATATCATGCGAAAGAGGGTGGATTTACCCGCTCCGTTCGGTCCCACCAAGGCAATGCGCTCACCCCAATTCACCACCAACTCGGCATCAGAAAAAAGAGTGCGCCCGGCATGTGCTTTCGTGAGCTTTTTTATCGTGAGCATTTTCCGGCGCAAGTATATCGAGTTATCGTGTAAAAGCAAACTTTTTCAACGCATGCACACGTCTAAAAAAGACTTTTCAAGCGTTACCGCATTTGCTAGAATACGTGCACCTGCGAGAGGGAGTCGCCCTCTCCTCAGACATGCCATGACAAAAATAACACCTGAAAAGAAAATGACTGGAGCAGAAATCCTCGTGCAATGCTTAGTGCGTGAGGGGGTGGAAGTGGTATTTGCCTACCCCGGTGGTGCGAGCATGCCGCTGCATCAGGCGCTGAGCCATGAGCCAAGCATCCGCACGATTCTGCCGCGTCATGAACAAGGTGGTGGATTTGCCGCCGAGGGCTACGGGCGCGTCACTGGAAAAGTGGGCGTCTGCATGTCAACCTCCGGTCCCGGGGCGACCAACATGATAACGCCCATAGCGGATGCATTCATGGATTCCATCCCGCTCGTAGCTATTACTGCACAGGTTGGGAAACCTCTCATTGGCAGCTCCGCTTTTCAGGAGACTGATGTGTTCGGCATGACAGCCCCCATCGTGAAGCATAGCTACTTGGTAACGAGGGTCGAGGATATACCTCGCATCATTCGCGAAGCCTTCTATATCGCGCGCACTGGTCGCCCTGGACCAGTGGTCATTGATATACCCAAAAACTTTCAAGAGATGAGCATCGTGCCGGACTTTGACCAGCCAATGGACCTGCCCGGCTATAACCCTCAGCTTTCACTGCCCAAGGAAGAGCTTGACGAGGTATTGCCTCTGCTCCTGGCGGCCAAGCGACCGGCCATCTATGCGGGAGGTGGAGTCGTGATTGCGGACGCAGCGGTCCAGCTGCGAGAGTTGGCAGAACGCCTGCAAATCCCCGTAGCTACCACGCTCATGGGTGTGGGAGTGATGCCGGAGACCCACCCACTTTCCGTGCGCTGGCTGGGCATGCACGGCGCCGTGTATGCCAACAACACCGTGAACGAGGCGGATGTCGTGCTGGCTATCGGCACACGTTTTGATGATCGTGTGACCGGCGCCGTCAAGAGTTTCTGCCCTCGTGCCACTATCATCCACATTGATTTGGATGCAGCAGAGCTCAACAAGAATAAGCGGGTAAACATGGCTATCCGAGCGGATGCCAGAGCAGCGCTGAGCTACCTCAACGAGCAGCTTGAAAAGCTCGGTCACCCCGTCCGCAAATACGATGAGGAAAACCGTCCCGAGTGGTTCTCCCTCATCAAAACCTGGAAAGAAAAATACCCCCTCACCTACGAAAAACGTGAGCACGAAATTGCCCCGCAGCAAGTAGTGGAAGAGCTGTACAATCAGCTCAAGGGCAAGGACGCCATCATCTGCACTGGCGTGGGACAGCATCAGATGTTTGCCGGGCAGTTCTATAAGTTCGAAAAACCGCGCCGATTCTCCACCTCTGGCGGGCTAGGTTCCATGGGTTACGGCTTGCCAGCGGCCATGGGAGCTCATGTGGCCTACCCAAAGTTGCCCGTGGTGAATATCGACGGCGATGGTTCCTTCCTCATGAATGTGCAGGAACTTGGGACGATCCACATCGAGCGCATGCCCATCAAATGCATCATCCTGGATAATCAGCACCTCGGCATGGTCGTGCAGTGGGAAGACCTGAAATACGATTCACACCGCGCCAACACTTTCCTGGCTGATCCGCATGCCAAATACGACCCCACGCACCATACTCCGGAGCTCATCTACCCGAACTTCCCCACGATTTGCGCCGGCTTCGGCATCACGTGCGAGCGTGTGGTGGAGCCCGCTGAGCTTGCTCCGGCCATCAAGCGTATGCTTGCCTCCAAGGAAGCTTATGTGCTGGATGTGATGGTTCCGCATGACGTACACGTGCTGCCGATGATTCCCGGCGGCATGAGCTACCGCGATGTGGTGCTGGAACGGATCGCCGGCGACGGCAAGGGACGCAAGGCGAGCGACCTGGGGCGTGAGATTCCCTCTGCCCTGTGAGTCGTCATGTACTATTACCTCGATCCCGACCGCCATCCGCATGGACCCCACTCGCGCGAGGAGCTTGCGAAGTTGCTCGATGATGGTACCCTGAGCGCTTCCACTCTCGTAGCAGCTAAGGGTGATGCCCATTGGGTGGCACTGGACACTTTCCTGCACCCGGGGCCTCCTCGTGCAGCAAATGAGTTGAGTTTTTGGGGCGCTTTGGGGCGCGCTTTTGCCGGTTATGCGACAGCAAAAGGGCGTGCCACCCGCAAGGAATACTGGTGCTTCATGCTGATATTTGGCGTATCGTGGCTTATTTTGGCGCTGACATTTGTGGCTCTGCTTGTTTCGTCCTTCGCACTTTCTGCCCTTGCAGTAAACACCGACGAGTTAAAGTCTGCTGTGGCGGCCGTCATACTTATGTGCATCACTGCGGGTATAGCGATGCTGTTGCTGCTCATGGCGCCCGGACTGGTGACGCTGCAGATCCGCCGCTTCCACGACAGCGGGCTGAGCGGCTGGTGGGCCGCCGTACCCATTGTCCTTGCGGCACTGTCTCTATTTCTGCCCTTGGTGGACGCCCTCTTCACCCACGCGGATGCCATCTCTGCAATATTCTTGCGTTTAAGGGATATTCTAAGCGGTGTTGCAGAAACGACGACTCTCCCCAAGGTCACAGGGTCAGGAGAGGTTTTCAGCATTCCGGGTGAGTTTTACACGGTATTGCTCGTTCATTCTGAAATCTTTTTTTTGGTGATGCTCATCTTGTCTCTACGCGATTCTCAACGCGGGAGCAATAAGTATGGTCCATCATCTAAGTACCCCGAACCATAACTCCATGTACTATTATCTGGATACCAATCAAAAGCCAACAGGCCCTTTCACCCATGAAGAGCTGCGAAGCTTGCTGCAGAAAGGCGCCATTTTCCCGGACACGCTCATTGCCCAAAAGGGGGCGGATACCTGGCAAAAATACAGCGAGGTGTTTCCGGATGAGGCTGCATGTTCTGATGATTTGCCGCCCATACCTGATGCGATGAAAAAGACGACGCATCCTGCCGGTCATTGCCCCAAATGCGGAGCCGAAATTTTAACGGAACGGGACGAACTGCCGCTGCGCTGCCTGACCTGTCAATTCCCACTGCGACCGGAGAGCTCGACGAACGTTGCATCCTGCTTGCGGCATAGTTTTGTGCAGTATGTGGGCATTCGCGGGCGAGCACGCCGGGCGGAGTTTCTCTGGTTCGTGCTTTTCTACATGGTGACGCTCGGCGTGATGTTGCAGTGTCTCCCGAGTCTGTACGATTTGGCGAGTTTGCTGCTCTTTATCCCGTCCATCTCTCTGAGCGTGCGGCGCATGCACGACACGGGACGCTCCGGATGGTGCATCGCAGCGCCCCTTCTTCTTCAAATTGTCGGGGCGGGCATCTGCTTTGCAGGCGGAATAAGCACGATCATCCATGTGATACGCAACATGGATCAACCCGACCTGCCGATAAACGCCATTATTTCACCGCTTTTGATTGCGGGATTGATCGTATGCGGCGTGGCTATATTGGCGGAGCTTTACTACTTTATCATTGCGATGTTTTGGGATTCGCAACGCGGACCGAATAAATACGGTCCCTCGCCCAAGTACCCTCTCGCTAAACCTGAGGTGTGACAGGGTATTCGTAAATATCACCGCGGAAATTACGGAGAAGAATACGCCCCGGGTCCTCTGCAACCACATAGTTCGGGTTGAGCGGCACCTTCCCGCCGCCTCCCGGCGCATCAATCACAAACTGGGGAATCGCATAGCCGCTGGTGAATCCCCTGAGCGCCGAAATGATGTCGATGCCCTCCTGCGGGTGGGTGCGGAAATGACGCGTCCCGACCACAGGGTCGCACTGATAGAGATAATACGGACGAACCCTGCACTGCAGCAAGCGATGCACCAACGCACGCTGCACCTCTGCGCTGTCGTTCACCCCGCGCAGCAGCACGCTCTGATTGCCCAGCGGAATGCCACTATCGGCCAGCATTCCCAACGCGCGCTCGGCATCCTCGCCAAGCTCACGCGGATGATTGCAATGGATGGATATCCAGAGCGGCGCATGCCGACGCAACATGGCGCAGAGCGCCGGTGTGATGCGCTGCGGCAACATAATGGGCACGCGCGTCCCGATGCGCAGAAACTCGATGTGCGGAATGCTTCGCAATTCCCCCAGCATCGCATCCAATTTTTCATCGGCCAGCAGCAGCGGATCCCCG
Organism: uncultured Akkermansia sp.; assembly: GCA_947588735.1. Taxonomy (GTDB): domain Bacteria; phylum Verrucomicrobiota; class Verrucomicrobiia; order Verrucomicrobiales; family Akkermansiaceae; genus Akkermansia. Next base: position 11,459 of record CANQAD010000006.1, on the reverse strand, counting down.
CCGGACAACAGCACATCCCGCACCTCCGTGTGCTCGCGCAAGTACTTCAGCGCACCCTCCCAGTCCAGCCGCCATCGCTCGCTCCCCTTGCCGGAAACCATGCGCGCCCGCGTGCAGTAACGGCAGTAGGTGGCGCACCTGTCCGTGCAAAGCAGCAGCACACGATCCGGATAACGATGCACCAATCCCGGCGCCTTTTCATCCTGCTGCTCGCCACAGGGGTCAGAAAGCTCCTCCGGATGACGCTCGAGCTCCTCCGGTTGAGGGACTACCTGACGGCGCAGCGGGTCGTCTTCATCCTTGGGATCGATGAGACTCAGGAAATGAGGAGTTACACGCACATCGAACCTCTTCCCAACCTGTTGCAAAGCTGAATGCTCCCGGGGCGTGAGATTCAGTACTCTCTCAAAATCTTCCACCGAGCAGCAGGCATGTCGCATCTGCCAGGCTGCGTCCTGCCACTGCTGAAGAGTCGCTCCCCATTTTGCCGCTTGCAGCGTCAACCTTGATTCATTGCATCCCTTCATACATGCGCCCCATACCTTACATGCACGCCGAGACTTTGTCAACTACGCATATTTTCATGCCAGGGCAACTGCATTTGAAAGAAGTTCATCAACGGAGAAAATGCTCTTGTTGGCTGATATGATCGTTGATACGCATCAAAAAAAATGACAACAAGCAGTCATCATGATGATGGCTCTCAAGAACTCTCCTGCCTACGTTCATGATTCGAAAAACCTGCGCAACGCGCACATGATCAATAAATCGTAATTCGTAACTCGTCAATCGTCAATAGCAACCGCATTTCCTAATGCGGTTGCCCTGCTCCCATACCGAGAATTGAGTTGACTTTTTTCTCGTTGCTACGGGCTTTAACGATCCGAAAAAACTGCGCAACGCGCACATTATCAAAAAAATCGTAAACAGAAAACGCATATTTCCATGCATTTGCCCTGATTTTCACGCCTGATCGGAGAAACGCACGCCATCTCCCAAACCGTCCACGTGCTGCACCAGATCAAACAGGTTCAAGCGTCGCATCTCACTGCGCTCCACGTAATCGAGAAACTCCTCCAGTGCGGTAGATAATATACTAGTTCGGGTGTCGCTATACTCCTCCTGCATGGCTTGTTGAAGCCGATTGAGCTGTGTAACCGTGCACCGAAACGTGATGGATCGTAACTTCATGGCAAGCTTACTTTACACAATACATATGCTGTTGGAAAGCATGTTGTAATGTATGATGACTAATATGGTTGTAATCAAATCTTGAAAAAGCTATAATATGTTTTGTTATGCAAATTGATATCTACAAGCCGCGCAAGAATATCACCCGCTTCACCTACGAGTTCACATCTTTTCAGGGCTGGCGGGTCACCCTCTGCCGACGACAAGAGCACTTCACTCGCTATTTCTCGGACAAACAGTATGGCAGCGCTGAAGCCGCTCTGCGAGCTGCCATCGAAGTATTAGAGCACGTAAAATACCGCTTGAGCGCCTCCCCAGACGACCCGGCGCGCGTTTTTGAAGAATGTCGTGATCTCATCCCGCGTAGCGACTACCCTGCCGGTGTCCGTCCCCGTAAGGGAACCCGCCCGCTCACCTGATTGCACAGACATATGATTTCCCCATCTGCCTGTCGCCGCAAGTCAGGCAGATGGGGGCCGACACCGCATACTCGAGGAGAAGACCACACCCCGCGCAGCAGCGTGCCGGACTTTCCCAGTGGGCGGCGCACGTGGCGCGTACCATCAGGTGTGTTTGAAGGTCATTGCCTCTGACTCTTTGAGATGGTGTGCCGATGTGTGCCGCACCAGGAAATCTATACTTCGCTTCATGTCCTGCATCAGCAAACTTGCCATGTCTGCCGTAAAGCCCTGACGTACCATAATGCGCATCACCACGATATCCTGTACATTGGCCGGCAGACTGAAGGCCGGCACTTGCCAACCGCGCTGCCTCAGGCGGTCAGACAATTCGTAGAGATTGTATCCAGGATCATGGCCTTTCTTCATAGTAAAGCAGATGGCTGGTATATCGGTCTTAGGGTTTCCAGTGGCCAAAAAATCAAATTCACCCAACTTTGCAACTTCTTTAGCTAAGAAACCAGCCACATCATAGGAAGCTTGGTGTATGCGCCGGTAACCCTCCCTCCCCAATCGCACAAAGTTGTAATACTGCGCTATAATTTGCCCCGCCGGTCGGGAGAAGTTGATGGCGATTGTCGGCACACTGCCGCCCAGGTAATTTACTGCAAAGGTTAATTCCTTCGGCAACTCGACTTCGTCTCGCCACACCACCCAACCACAGCCCAGTGGCGCCAACCCATATTTGTGTCCACTGGATGAAATGGACTTCACCCGTTTGAGACGAAAATCAAAGGGGATGTGGGGTGCCACAAATGGCGCGAGGAAACCGCCGCTTGCCGCATCCACATGCACATCCACATCCGGGCCTCCCTTACGCGCCAGCTTGTCGAGGACCTTGCATACGTCCTCAGGAAATTCGTACTGCCCCGTGTAGGTCACCCCAAAAGTCGGCACCACACAGATGGTGTTTTCATCCACCAACTTGAGCACCTGCTCCTCAGTGAGACAATATTGTCCAGGGTTCATGGGAGCCTCACGCATCTCGACATCCCAATAGCGGCAAAATTTGTGCCAGCATATTTGCACAGGTCCACATACGAGGTTGGGCTTATCAATATCCTTGCCGGCCGCCAACCGCTTTTTCTGCCAACGTCGCAATGCCGCCAGCCCGCCAAGCATGCATGCCTCGCTTGAGCCAATAGTAGAACAGCCTGTCGGCTTTGCTTCTTTGGGCGCGTTCCACATATGGGCTATCATGCGCACGCAACGTTGCTCAATCTCTGCGCATTGTGGATATTCATCCTTATCAATCATATTCTTGCTGATACTCAGATCCATGATCTTATGAACCTGCTCATCATCCCAAGTTTGGCAGAATGTCGCCAAATTCTGACTCGAGTTACCATCCAACAACAGTTCATTTTTGATCAACTGATAGGCATCCTCCGGTCTCATGGCGTTATCTCTCATACATTGCGTGGGAAGAGGTTTTGCCACATCCACGGCACCATAAATACTCGTTGTGTCATCGTCGTTTTTCATCTTCATGGTGATGCAGGTAAGATTCATTTCTCTGCTCCGTCTCACAAAAACAGTCAAATTTTCTATCTTTTCCCCGGCAAACGCATTTGAAAGAAGTTCATCAACGGAGAAATTGGCCTTGTTGGCTGATATTATTGTTGATACGCATCAAAAAAAATGACAACAAGCAGTCATCATGATGATGGCTCTCAAGAACTCTCCTGCCTACGTTCATGATTCAAAAAAACCTGCGCAATACGCACATGACCAACATCGTCAATCGGCGTTTTTCCTTCCTGGCCATCCATCCCACTCACTCTCCAAAATTCCGCTTCGCACCCCTGCGCGCCAGCGCACGCTCTTTTCAAATCGTAAGTCGCAAATCAAAAATCGTTAATCGTAAATAGCAAACGCATTTCCTCATGCGTTTGCCTTGCCTTTTCTCTGGCTTCTTCACCCTTTTCATGCTACCATATCTGAGATGGGGCAGAAACGAGTAGAACAAAAATTAACATACCAGTTCACCAACAAGGCTCTACTGGAGCAGGCACTCACCCACCCGAGCACGGGGCGTACTTCCACGAAGCCTTCCGATTTCGAGCGACTGGAGTTTCTCGGCGATGCAGTGTTGGAGCTTGTCGTTTCCATGGAGCTATTTTCGCGCCACCCTCGCGCCAATGAAGGCGAGCTGACCAAAATGCGCGCCTCCATCGTGAGTCGGCACCACTTGGCCGACATTGCCAGAGCCCTCGGACTTGGGGAGGATGTACTCATGAGCGCACGCTTAGAGGCAGCCGGTGGACGTTCCTCCGTTTCGGTATTAGGCAACACGCTAGAGAGTCTCGTGGGTGCGATCATGGAGGATTCCGGTTTTTCTGCTGCGGCCAGAGTGGCACACCATTTACTGCGTGAAAGTCTGGAAAAGGCGTGTCCTGCGCTCATTACCAACCCAAAAGGTGATTTGCAAGAGTTGTTGCAAGGCCGCACTGGGGAAGCCCCTGTGTACCATGTCACCCAAACATCCTCCTCCCCAGTGCGCTTCAGCGCTACCGCTCTCTGGCAAGGACGAGAAATTGGCTCTGGCACTGGCAGCAGCAAACATAAGGCCGAGATTGCAGCCGCAGCAGCCGCCCTGACACACGTACAAGTACCCCAAGACAGCGTAGCCCCACCGCCGGTCCGCAGTTGAGTCATCCAACATCATGCAGGATCGCCTAATCGCTGAACGCAGCGCAGGTGTCGCCTTGGCTCACCCCTCTCTGCGGCAAACACATGAGAATAGTCGGCATCTTGTGCCAGTCCACACGTGTCCCAATAAAATCTTCTCTGGGCTCATTCAACCCATTCCTCATGCGTTTTCCATGGAAGAAGAAGGTAAGCCAGCGAGAAGCTCAAACTATCGATGATTGAGCAAGGCCGCGAAAGCCCCCGAGGGCTCGGAAGACCGATGAGCCAGCCCGCGGGGCTGCCCCGCAGGGGTGAAAACTGCCGACGGCTGCAAGGCAGTTTAGCCAAAAGCATAGCTTTTGCCTCGCAGAGGCGAAAACTCGTGGGGCGAGTTTGAGGCGAGAGTCGTGAGGCGACTCCGAAGCAAGCGCTGATGGGGCGGCGCTGAGTCAACACGGCATGACATCACTCCGGATGCTTTCCCTTGATCATCGCATCTCGACTTCGTAAATTCTAATTCGTAAATCGTAATTCGTAAATAACCAACGGTTTACACTGCATGATGTGTCGTTAATACCATTGGGGGTGCTTTTTCTTGGGACACGTGTGGTGCCGGTCACATCTACCTTGGGCATATTAAGCGGGACAGGTGAAGTATTCTCTAATCTGGAATCAAGGCGTTTGATACGACTATACTTTAGTCCACGGCAGAAGGGGATGCGCCGACGGGCGAAAAGGGCGGTGATCTGAGCGATGGCCCCTTTTCTCGGACCAAACGTTCGATGGGCTGATATCCGCAGAAAGTAATGTACACGGCAAATGCGCGTGAAAGAAGTTGAGTAACATAGGAAATGATCAGAGCAACCGCATTTCCTAATGCGGTTGCCCTGAAATGACTTCTGGACTTCCTGGAAAGCTTCTGCTATAAAAGGGAGCATCATGAAGGATTATTTCAACCCGCTCTTCACGCTGATTATCGTGGGAGGCATGGCGTGGTGCGGTGCCATGCAAGCGGAAGGGGCCTCCAACCAACAGTACGCCTGGGTGCTTTCGCTATGTGTGGTTGGGGTGCTGGTCAATGGGGTGTTGGCGCTGGCGCGCGCGTTCACACGGCAACTTTCCATGGGTGTTGTGGTGTGGACAACGGTTTATTTCGTGCTGGGGTGCTGTACGTGGACAATACGTTCCTCCCCCTCCGGGACCGAGCAAGCCATTTATGATGAGCAGCGCCAGAATGCGGCGCAAACCAACCCGCTGGTCACAGATACCGAGGGGGAATCCCTCTTTACCCGCGCCGCTGCCCTCGGCAAAGTGCACGATGTGGAGCACATCCTCAATACCGCCTCCCCCACGGCAGACCAAATTGCACGTGCAGCCCTGCGCGCTGCGGAAAACAACCATGTCTCCGTGTTGCAGACGCTCGCAAAATTCGGGCTCTCTGCTACGGCTACGGTTGATGGCCTTCCCCTGTTACACGCAGCTGCGCAAAATGGCGCTTGTGAGGCCATAGATTGGCTCATCCTGAGTGGTGCACGCACGAATGAACGCGACACAACCGGCTCTACGGCCCTTATACAAGCTACTCTCTCGGAAAGCTTGCCCGCCGTCAAACTTCTTCTGGAGCGAGGCGCCGACCTCAAACTACGGGATGAAGAAGGCAAATGTGCTTGGGACTATGCACGTTCACCCGAAATGGCAGACTTACTAACCCCAACCCGCTCCGCCCCATGAAGTCACCCACCATACTAGGCTGTTTTCTTTTCTCTGCTTTATTTTGCTCGGCGGAAGATTTTGTGCTGACGGACGGCACAGTGTTGCAGGATGCCAAAATGCTGCGCAAAGATGTTGACAGCGCTATCATTCGACACAGCGCCGGAGTGGTACGTGTGAAATTCGATCGCCTTACTCCTGATTTACAGCAGCGCTTTGATCTCACCCCACAAGCCGTGCGCGAATATTACGACAAGTTGGAGAAAGCACGACGTGATCTCGCCGCTGCAGAGGATAGAAAAGCCGCAGCACAACGCTCTGCGCTGCAAGCCAGCGGTCTTTCACCGCGCTATCTAACCGGGTCAGACGTCAGCGCACTGATGAGCTCATGGGAAACGCTTTCTGCCCTCTGCGCCGAGTATCTGGCAGCTGATTGGAATCGGAAAGAGGCTGCCCGCTGCAATCTGACCGTAGAAGCCAAACGTTTTGATGAAGAAGCCCAGCGTCTTGTTCCGCGCATGGAGAACGAACGCCTGGCTATCCAAAACGAAAAGGCCCGTGCAGCTTCCCTGGAAGCCAAGTTACGCACTGCAGAAAACGACCTTAAGATTGCCCGTGAGCAGATTTCCTCCCTCCAGAAGGATATCAACCGCCTCAGCGAATCGTCCTCGCCTTCCTCCAACACAGTCATCATTTCGCGTCCTACGTACGTGCCTGTGTACAAGCCGACGCCCATCATCATACCGCCTGCGGTACGCCCCCTGCCGCCGCCGCGTCCGCCGGTGAACCATACGCCGCGTCCGCTCCCACCGCCCATTCGGAGGTAATGGTGCCAAGTTACTCGTGCATATGCTCGGAACCAATTTCGAGAATGCTCTGCACATGGTCGTCCGCCAACCGGTAGTAAAGCTTTCTGCCCTCGCGGCGCACACGCACAAGATGCTTCTGGCGCAGTATCTGGAGCTGATGTGAGATGGCAGGCGTATTCATGCCCAGCTGCTCCGCTAAGTGTGTCACGCACACTTCGCTGTGGTGCAACGCCCACAGCACCTTGAGTCGCGAGCTGTCCGCGAATACCTTGAAAAAATCTGCCAAGTCATATATTTCCTCCTCGCCTGGCATATCTTTATTGATATGACATTGGTCAGTCATGACTCCGTGGAACGTGATTTGCGTCAACCTTTGTTTACGCGGGAAAATTGTTTGAGGCGAAGTCCATTGAGGTGAATGAACCCGGAAGCATCGTCCTGATTGTAATCTTCATCGGTGTAATCGCCCTCCATGGTGGCAATGGCGTAGCTGTAGAGTGAGTTCGGACTGCGACGACCGGCATACATCACGTTGCCCTTGTACAGCTTGAGTCGCACCTCACCGTTGACCGTCTGCTGGGTCTGATCCACGAGCGCCTGAATTGCCTCGCGCTCCGGGGCAAACCAGAAGCCGTTATAAACCATGGCAGAATATTCCGGGATGAGCGAATCGCGCACCTTCTGTGCCTCTCGATCCATGGTTATCGTCTCGATATCGCGGTGAGCCGCCAGCAGGATGGTGCCGCCAGGCGTCTCGTAGATTCCGCGGCTTTTCATGCCCACAAATCGATTCTCCACAATATCCACGCGCCCTATGCCGTGCAATCCCCCCAAGTAGTTGAGCACCAGCATGACTCCCAGCGGGTCCAGCAACGTATATCCTTCCCTTTCGCCGGTCGCTTTCACTCCCACTTTTGCCATAATTTCGGACAGTCCCTCCGTTTGCAGTCCCAGTATATCACCCTTCTCAAAGAGGCATTGCAGGTACTGCGGCTTGTCCGGCGCGTCCTCCGGGGCGTTGGAGAGCACGTACATTGCACGATCCTCCTGCTTGGTGGCGTCGTACCACGTATCTTCCAATATGCCAGCTTCGTAAGAAATGTGCAGCAAGTTGCGATCCATCGAATAGGGTTTCTTCACACTTTGACGAATGGGAATGCCGTGGCCTTCGGCATACTGGATGAGCTCGGTGCGCCCGGGAAATTGGTCGCGCCATTCCTTCATACGCCAAGGAGCTATCACTTTCAGATGAGGTGCAAGCGCGTTCACGGACAATTCGAAGCGCACCTGATCGTTGCCTTTTCCGGTGGCGCCATGGGCTATAGCATCCGCTCCTTCGGCCAGTGCCACATCCACCATCGCTTTGGAAATGCAGGGGCGAGCGATCGAGGTGCCCAGCAGGTAACGTCCCTCGTACAGGGCGTTCGCTCGGAACATCGGGTAGATGTAATTGGCCGCAAAGTCGGCCTTCAAGTCGCCGATGATGCACTTGCTCGCGCCTGTCTTCAACGCCTTTTCCTCCAATCCGTCCAGCTCCTCCGCCTGCCCCACATCGGCGCAATATGCAATAATTTCCGCATTATATTTCTCCTTAAGCCACACCAGGAGCACAGATGTGTCGAGACCACCGGAATATGCAAGCACAATCTTCATGTCTGTTTGAGTGGCGGGGGTTTTCCGCGCGCGACCGAAGTATATGCCACCTTTGCCACGCTGTAAAGAAAAAAGCCTCACTCAGTCGGGCAAAAATTGCGCAAGCGCAGCGCATTAGTCACCACGCACAAACTACTGAGTCCCATGGCTGCCGCTGCCGCTGCGGGCGGTAAAAGCCACCCGAACACCGGGTAAAACACCCCCGCCACCAGCGGTATCATAAGCACATTGTAGATAAATGCCCAAAAGAGATTTTGGCGAATTTTATCCAGTATGGCTCGACTCAGCTGCAACGCGCGCGGTATGTCCATCGGGTCGCTGTGCATCAGGATGATTCCCGCGCTCTCAATAGCTATATCCGTACCGGCGCCAATGGCAATCCCGACCTCCGCGCGGATGAGCGCCGGAGCGTCATTGATGCCATCGCCCACCATGGCCACGCGCTCACCCTGCGCTTGCAGCGTGCATACCACTCCTTCCTTATCCTGGGGCATGGCTGATGCGTGCACCTCTTGCACGCCCACCCGAATGCCGATGGCTCGAGCCGTAGCGACATTGTCACCGGTAACCATGAGGATGCGTAACCCCATCTGCCGCAGTTCCGCCACTGCCCGGGCTGCACTTTCGCGCGGAGCATCCGCTACCGCCAGATAGCCCAGCCACTGCTTGCCACGCGCTACGTGCAACACGGTTTTTCCTTGTTCGACAAGCTCTGCCGGATCTTGCGCTTCTGCCCCCAGTTCATGCATTAGTACAGCGTTCCCAACGGCGCACGGATCCCCATGCACAGTACCGCGCACACCGCGCCCGGGAATGTACTGCAGGTCTGCCACTGCCGCTGCGGGAAGCGCCGCACAAGTCACCACAGCACGCGCTAGCGGATGATTCGCGCCGCTCTCCAGCGCCACCGCCAGTCCCAGCAGTTCCTCTCGTGAGCATCCGTGCGACTGCACATCGGTGATGCTGGGTTCTCCCCGGGTGAGCGTCCCCGTCTTATCCAGCGCCACACAGCTCACACGCCCCGCAGCTTCCAATGCCTCGCCGCTGCGGAAAAGGATTCCCCACTCAGCCCCTTTGCCCGCGCCCACCATGATGGCAACAGGCGTGGCCAATCCCAGTGCACAAGGGCAGGAGACAACCAGCACCGCCACGGCACGCGACAGCGCCACATCCCACTCGGCCCCGCACGCCCACCAAACCGCAGCCGTCACACTCGCCGCCGCTACCACAGTCGGCACGAACACGTGCGCCACACGATCCGCCAAACGTGCCATGGGAGCTTTTTGCGTGGCGGCATTGCTCACCAATCGTATCACCCCGGACAGGGCCGATGCTTCCTGTCTCTGTGTCACACGCACATACAACGCGCCCTGCATATTCACCGTACCGGCATATACATCCGCCCCCTTTCGTTTTTCCACAGGCATACTCTCTCCCGTAAGCGCCGATTCATCCGCCGCCGATACCCCGCGCAGCACCGTCCCATCTGCCGGGATGCGGTTCCCCGGGCGCACCAGTAAACAGTCCCCCACCTGCAGTTGCGCTGTGGGTACTTGCACTTGATCACCCTCGCGCACCACCGTTGCTACCTCCGGCAGCAGGCGGCTGAGCTTTTCAACGGCTTGCCCCGTCCGCCGCGTAGCTCGCGCCTCCAGCCACTTACCCACAGAGACAAAGGTGAGTATCATCCCGGCAGACTCCAGGAACATCGCCCCACTGCCTCCGCCACACAGCTGCACCAGCCCATCTGCAAGCGCCACTCCGCTTCCCATTGCCACCAGGGCATCCATACCCGGATCACCCTCAGCCAATGTACGCATCCCACGTGTAAAAAATCGGTAGTTCAGCCCGGCTATCCCAAGCGCCAGCGCCGCTTGCGCCCACTCCGCCCCGTGCACCACGTGGTGCAACACGACCAGCGGTATGAGCAGCAGCACCGATAAGACCACCGCCCACCCGCGTCTCCCCCCGGGCTTGCTCTGCGCCGCCGCACTTTTCTTTTCCTCCGCACCGAAACCGTAGCTTTGCACAGCGTGGATAATATCCTGCACCGTGCTTTCCTCGGTACTCACCACGTGCATCTGCCCGGTCACCAAATTCACCTGTGCTTCTACCACTCCCGGCACACTACGGGCGGCTTTCTCCACACGCGCCGCGCAGGCGGTGCAGCTCATGCCCGTCACAATAAAGTCTCGTTCCTGCATGGTCGTGGGTAGCGCTTACTCTTGCGGACCCTGTGCGCCGAAGCCCATGCGCTCCACCGCTTCGACGATTTCCTGTGCCTCCGCATCCTCGTTTTCCACGTGCAGCAGCCCCTTCTCCAGATCCACCTCCGCGCTTTGCACGCCCGGTACATTCATCGCCGCTTGCTTCACCCGTGCGGCGCACCCGCCGCAACTCATGCCTGTAATCTTGTATATTTCTTTTTTCATTTTCAGTCAATTTGAAAGTATCTCTGCAGCTCCGCCACCTTTTGTTCGGCTTCCTCGCGATTCCCTCCCATTGCCTGAACCACGCATTCGCTCATGTGTCGCTTGAGTACATTCCCCTCCACTTTCTTCAACGCCGCTCTCACTGCCTTGAGCTGCACCAATATCTCCATGCAATACCTGTCCTCCTCAATCATCCTCCTGATTCCTCCCACTTGCCCTGCTATACGTCCCAGCCTCACCAGTTCCTCAGCGTGCTTTGGTGTCCCGCTCGTTTGCATGCATACCTTATACCCTGTACGGGGTATGTGGTCAAGTCTATTTTTCATCCTGTTTCAGCTTCGCCTCTCCGACTAAGCTTTCTAACTAGTTCTGCGCGCGGTTCTGCCCACCGCCGCCGCTGAAGCTCCGCAGCTCCGCGCGCCAGCGCGCATTCTTTGCAAATCGTCAATCGTAATTCGTCAATCGAAAATCAAAAGTCCACTCTATATCCTGCCGATACGTTGACGCTTGTCCAGCCGCTGCGGTATTCCAGCGACGCGTCCAGGAACAGACTGCCGGACTGCGACCCCAACGGT